>NZ_DATMTE010000726.1:0-2869 GCF_035564935.1 Chitinophaga sp.
AAATCATTGCCGGCCACTATTTTCATACCGGTAGTTTGAATAAATTCAGGGCTTATCTCCCGCTGTGAAATAAGGATGTTTTCGGTAGCTGGTTTTCCTTCCCAGTAAATGCCAGCCGTATTATTGCCGCCATACAAAGTAAACATATCTGCCAGTGCGGCATTTTGTACTACGCCGGTAGCCAACAGTGCTGCTTTGATAGCGTCAAAATTCTGCTTCATAGTACCCTGTACCTCCATGGAAATAAGGTTATCTTTATTAAGACCAAGATTTCGCTTCTTCACATGCTGGATCTGCTGGTAAATGATGGCCGTGCAAATAATAAGTATAATGGAAACGCTGAACTGCGCAATCACCAGTCCTTTGCGGATAAAGGCTGCACTGCCGGTCTTCGCTTTAATACCTTTTAATACAAAAACGGGGTTAAATGAAGACAGGTACAGCGATGGATAACTGCCCGCCAGTACACCGCATACCACTGTAATCCCCAGCAACCAGATAAGATGCATTGGTTGATCCAGTCCTATGCTGAGATGTTTATCTACCAGCGCATTAAACCCGGGCAACACAAGGAGCAACAACAATACGGCTAACGTCGCCGCCAGTACCGACATCAGCAACGCTTCACTGATAAACTGGATGATCAGTTTATTTTTCCCCGCACCCATTACTTTGCGGACACCTACTTCTTTCGCACGCTTTTCACTGCGGGCGGTGGCCAGGTTCATGAAATTGATGCAGGCAATGAACAGTATGATCCAGGCGATGAGCGAAAACAGGCGGACATATTCTATGCGGCCACCACTTTGCTTCCCATTGGTGAATTGGTCATGCAGCCGCCAGTCGTTCATACTGAACAGGAAAGCCTGGTTAATGGCGCCGGGACTGTGCGCTTCAATGAAGTGCTGCAGTTTACTGTTGATACCGGCTACATTTATATGCGGCGCCAGTTCAACATAGGTGTCTACAGAATTGGCTCCCCAGTCTTTCAGGTACGCATTCCGGTTGAAATAGATCTCAAAAGGAGCGGCCCACTCAAATTTTATACTGGAATTTTCGGGGATATCTTTTATTACTCCTGATACCACGTATGGTTGCGCATTGTCAATCGTAATGGTTTTGCCTACCACGTTCCTTGTATCGCCAAAAAACTTCCTGGCTGTTTTTTCTGTGATAACAATAGAATATAATTGTGGAAAAGGATTAGCAGCATTACCTTCTATAAAGGGAAACGTGAAAATGTTAAACAGGCTCGCATCCACATACATGCCGGAGGCATATATTTTTTTGTCACCAAAGGTAAATAATACGCTGTTCCAGCCTTCTGAGGCGCGACAGGTTCGTATAATCCCGGGAATCTCCGTTTTCATAGCCTCCGCCATTGGGCCAGGCGTGGAGGTAAACGTGCGTATATCGCCATCATAATTCCAGTTCTCCCACACCTGGTAGATGTGGTCTTTCTTTACATGCACATCGTTATAAGTAACTTCATCTTCTACCCAAAGGAAAATAACACCCGCACAGGCCAACCCGATAGCCAGCCCAAAAATATTCAGGAAGCTGTAAGTTTTGTTTTTCCAGAGATGTCTGAAGGTGATCTTTGTATAGTTTTTTAGCATCATCATATTTACACAATTATGAATAGTGCAATTTATCCGGACTAAGATAATGCCATGGCCTTATAGATTGATAATGAATTATTTGTATGAATAACATTGTCCGTTTTTAAAGCCGCCGTGTCCGGATTTGAACAGGTTGATACGGCAACCGGCAACTATATGCAAGGTTCGTTGTTAAATTAGACTGGTTCACCCCCATATTTGTCCGGTTCACGGGAAAGGATCTTTGGTGGTGATACCCATTATTTATTTTGCTGCAAATATAAATGAACGACACTATGAAACGGAATAAGACGTGGAAAGTTGTACTGCTGATAGCTGCCGGCTGTTTTACCGCTTTACAGTTCATCAGGCCCCGTATCACCAATCCGCCGGTGACCGGTGAGCCGGATGTACCCCCGGAGGTGAGCGCTGTATTGCGGAAGGCTTGCTACGATTGTCACTCCAACGAAACGCACCTGGCGTGGTTCGACCAGGTATCGCCTGCCATCTGGCTGGTAGCCGGCCACGTGGCCGACGGGAGGCAGGCGCTTAATTTTTCCACCTGGGATAGTTTATCAAAAGACCAGCAGAAAGGAAAACTGTTTGAATCCCTTAACCAGATGACGTTCAAAACAATGCCGTTGTCGCAGTATACTGCCTTGCATCCCGGCGCGCGTTTAACAGGGGAGGATATCACGGTGCTAAAAAACTACCTGGCTACGCAATTGTCACCCATAAAGCCCGACAGTATCAAAACCACCGCCGCGAACCGTCAGTATAACGAATGGAAACCAGATGTGCCCGTTGCGCCGGTACAGCCGGTGGCTAATGGTATCGGCTATATGCCGGACTATAAAAACTGGGAGGCCATTAGTAGTACACAACGGCTGGATAACAGCACCATGCGGGTGATCACGGGGAATGACATTGCCGTGAAGGCGATCCGGGAGCATAAAACCAACCCCTGGCCCGATGGCGCCATATTCGCCAAAATAGCCTGGGATGAACTGGCAGATACCGCCGGGAATATTACACCCGGTGAGTTTAAACAGGTGGAGTTTATGATCAAAGACAGCCATAAGTACGCTGCTACCAAAGGTTGGGGCTGGGCGCGATGGAAAGGAACCGATCTGAAACCTTATGGAAAAAATGCCATGTTCACGATGGAATGCGTTAGCTGTCACCAGCCCATGCGCAACAATGATTTTGTGTTCACCATGCCTACGCAGCATACTGTTGCATCGTTGCCTGATACGCCGTTGCTGAAG
>NZ_DATMTE010000727.1:0-8913 GCF_035564935.1 Chitinophaga sp.
ATTTTCACCTCATTTAAATTAACAGGAACAGGAAAGATTTAAAATGTATGGGAGAAAAAAATATTACAATGATCTTTTCTAAAAGCCGATCCCGAGATATCGCTTCTTTCTTTGATCATATTTATCAAAATTAAATTTATAGAGCTTTGCCGGACGGTGAGGCACATCTTCCTCTTCTTCATTCAAATCCATCAGCAGATCCATCGATAAAAACTTCTTCCTGAAATTACGCCGGTCCAGCTCCATATCCAGGATCGCTTCATACAGGTTCTGCAGTTCGCGGAGGGAAAACTTGCGTGGCAACAGGTTGAAACCAATAGGCTGTACCAGCACCTGCTGCTTCAGCCGCTCATGGCAGGTATCCAGGATCTGCTTATGATCAAAGGCCATTTCATGCAGCTCCTTTACACTATGCCAGTGCAGTTCATTATTACTCATCTTCAACTCCACATGTTCAATATTCACCAGTGAATAATAAGCTACAGTGATCACCCTGCCCGCGGGATGACGCTCCACTGCACCAAAGGTCTGCACCTGCTCCATATACACATTATCCAGCCCGGTACGGGCTTTCAACACGCGGTAAGCTGCTTCATCCAGCTCTTCATCAGGTCGCACGATATCGCCCAGCAGCGACCATTTGCCCTTAAATTCCTTGAGATCTGATTCTATCAGCAGTACTTTCAGCTCATCGTTGTTGAAGCCGAAAATAACACAGTCAACCGATATGGCTACCTTGAAATAATCCTGTATTTCAACAAGGTGTGTGTTGAGGTTCTTGGTGTACATGGACATCATAAAGACGTGGAATTACAGTAAAACGTGAGTTTTTCGAATAACGCGCGGAACTATATTCAAATGAAAGAAAAAAATATCACATTTAAAACAAAGTGCCCGGATTTTTTTGAAGAGATATCCCTAACCTGAAAGATAAGTTTAAATTTACGGCTCAGTTATATCAATTATGTACACAAAGGAGATAGAAATAACCCTGACACAGCTGGCCAAACAGCTGCTCAGCCATGTGCAGCAGCAACAATTGCTGCAATCCATTGACGAAACCCTGGATGCCCTTCGCCGTGTAATCAGTTATAACGACTGGCGCTACTACGTGGAAAGTGAACCCGTGATCAGCGATTATGAATATGACCAGTTGTTTGCCTGGCTGAAAAAACTGGAACTAGAGCATCCGGACCTTGTTACTTCCGACTCACCTACCCAACGGGTTGCACAGGGCCTTACCAAAGAATTTGTGACCGTACCACACCTGGTACCCATGCTCAGCCTGGAAAACTCCTACAATGCAGACGACCTGCTGGACTGGGACCGCAAAGCCCGCGAAAGCGCCGGTCTTGCTGAAATTGAATATTGCATTGAACCTAAATTCGACGGCGCCAGTATTTCACTGATCTATGAAGACGACCGGCTTACGCGCGGTGCCACCCGCGGCGACGGCGTAGCCGGGGAAGACATTACCACCAACATTAAACAGATCCGCTCTATCCCGTTATCAGCCTCCTTTTCAAAGTATGGTATACACCAGATAGAAATACGCGGGGAAGTGCTCATCAATAAAAACACCTTCAAAGCCTTCAACGATAAACGTATTGCGGATAACCTGCCCCCGCTGGCAAACCCGCGCAACGCTGCCTCCGGCTCATTACGGATGGTAGATCCCAACGAGGTAGCCAAACGCGGACTGGAAGCCTTCCTCTACCACATGAGCTATCATAACATGAACCGGGGAAAAACTGAACCGGACGCGCTTAAAACACATAGCGGCACACTGGACCTCTTGTCTACTTTAGGCTTCCGGAGTCCCGCCAAAGAAAAGAAAGTAGTGAAAGGCATACAGGGAGTGATTGACTACGTGCTGAAATTTGAAACAGAACGCGACAACCTGCCCTATGAAATAGATGGCATGGTGGTAAAGGTAAACGACTACGACCTGCAGGACCGGCTGGGCATGACCACCCACCACCCCCGCTGGGCCATTGCTTATAAATTTAAAGCCAGGCAGGCCACCAGTAAGCTCCGCAGCGTGGAGTTCCAGGTGGGCCGTACCGGCTCCATCACACCGGTAGCAAAAATAGACCCGGTACCCATTGGCGGCGTAACCGTGGGATCCATTTCCCTTTTCAATGAAGAGGTAATTAAAGAGAAAGACCTGAAACTGGGAGATACCGTGCTGGTGGAAAGAGCCGGAGACGTAATTCCTTATATCGTGAAATCCGTAGCGGACCTGCGGGATGGCAGCGAACAGGAAATCATTTTCCCGGTACGATGCCCCGTATGTCACGATAAACTCGTAAAGCCGGAAGCAGAAAGCGTTTGGCGCTGTACCAACATCAACTGTGAAGCCCAGGTAGTGGAAAGAATGATCCACTTCGTAAGCAAAGATGCCATGGATATTAAAAGCTTCGGCGAAAGCAACGTGCGCAAGTTCTTTTCATTAGGACTCCTGAAAGATATACCCGGCATCTATGAACTGGATTTTGAAAAGATAGCCGCACTGGAAGGCTTCGGCAAAAAATCACTGACCAACCTCCAGTCGGCTATTGAGCAATCCAAAACACAGCCGTTGCATCGCCTGATCTTCGGGTTGGGCATCCGCTACGTGGGAGAAACTACCGCCAAAACACTGGCCAATGCAGTGAACCATATCATGGACCTGCAAAACTGGACGGAAGAACAGATCCTTTCACTGGAAGATATAGGCCCTAAAGTGGCCGGCTCCATCCGACTGTTCTTTGCCAACAACGACAATATCCGGATGCTGAACAGGCTGGCAGCGCTGGGCATCAGCATGACCAACACCAAAAAGGAAACGCATACGTCGGGTAACCTCAACGGGCAAACGTTTTTGTTCACCGGTACCCTGCATAAACTGAAACGCAGCGAGGCAGAGGAAATGGTGGAACAGGAAGGCGGTAAAATAATGAGCGGCGTAAGCAGCAAGCTCAACTACCTGGTAGTAGGCGATGATGCCGGCAGCAAACTGGAGAAGGCAAAGAAGATCAATACCATCAAGATCCTGTCGGAAGATGATTTCCTGGCAATGATCAACAAATAATATCAGCGGCTGACTAAAAGTAAAATGAAGGCCCGGTGAATCGCTTAAATGGCTTTTCTTTCCATCACTTGGGAGAGCCGCCTTTTTTTAGTCAGCCCCTGATCACCAATAATTGTTATGACAGACGAACATTTTATGCGGCAGGCGATGCAGGAAGCACGCAAAGCCTTTGAAGACGGAGAAGTACCTATTGGTGCAGTAGTGGTGCTGAACAACCGCATCATTGGCCGTGGGTATAACCATGTAGAAAGATTGAATGATTGTACCGCACATGCGGAAATGATTGCGCTAACGGCAGCCTTTAATACCCTGGGCAGTAAATACCTGATGGAGGCAACGTTGTATGTAACAGTAGAGCCCTGCCTGATGTGTGCCGGCGCACTTTACTGGAGCAAGATAGGCAGGATCGTATATGCAGCGCCGGATGATAAGAACAGCTACCGGAGAGCTACCGGCGACCGGTCCCCGTTTCATCCGAAAACAAAACTGGAGGCCGGTCCCTGCAGTGAAGAAAGTTTACAGCTGATGAAAACCTTCTTTGAACAAAGGAGATAATTACTTTTTGTTGGCATCCATCAGCTTATTCATACCCATCATTTGCTTCATGGTATGATCCATTCCTTCGGAAGAGCCGTCGAGGAAGATGACGTTTCCTTTTGAATTTTCGGCGAAGTGCTTGATGGCTTCCGTCCACATGGAAAAGAGGATCACCGAGGTATCCAGGTTGGCCTGCTGCATTTCTTTGGCAGCCATACTCATACCTTTGGCCACTTCTTCCCGGAACAGGGCCACACCCATACCACGCAACTGAGCGGCCTGGCGCTCAGCTTCCGCGGCAATCTTAATAGCGTTACCATCTGCTTCCGCCGCTTTGGTTTTAGTGATCAGTAATGCCTGTCCTTCGTTTTCGGCAGCCGCTTTCAGGTTATTGGAAGCCACTACCTGTGCCATTGATTTCATGATCACTTCATCGAAAGTGATATCATTCATCTGCAGGTCTAACAGGTGGAAACCCCATTCTTCAAGGGTTTTATCGATCTGTTCTTTTACGTGTTCGGTAATGTCTTTTCGCAATCCCAGCACTTCCGCCTGCCGTTTGGTAGCTACAAATCCGCGGATAGAGCCCTCAATGGTGCGTACCAGCGCCTGCATGAAACTTCTTTCATCCATAAATTTGAACGCCACATTTTTCAGCGTTTCTTCTTCCTGGTTCCATACGGCATACAGCAACATGGCTTTGAAATACACATTGGCCTGGTCAATAGTGATGGCCTGAAATTCCAGCTCTACAGACCTGTTCTGGATAGATACCCGTTTAAATACTTTTTCGATAATGGGTATTTTCCAGTTCAGCCCGGGAAAAAGCACCCGGTTGTATTTACCGAAAATAGTAGTAACAGCAACGTTTCCCTGCTGTACGGTTACAAACGAAGACAGTATAACCACTAAGGCCAGTACTATCAAAACAATGAAGATAACATTCATAGACTGAGTGTTTAGGTAGGGTTTAGACGCATAAATATAACGAAATAAAGCTAACAGGCAGATGCAGGCATAGTATTCCCTGGTGATACAAAAGGCTGGTCAGGGTGCTTTATATTCTTTGTTTTCTCCTGAAATATATAAATACGTCGTCCAGTTCTATTTGTTTCAACTGATAAGCCAGCCGCGTTCTCAGGTCTTCCGTTTCATCTTTGATTCTTCTGTATTGATCTTTCAGAATTTCGTAACGGGCCACAATTTCCTCTGCAGTCGCAGATTCTTCCAATTGTAAGATGTTAAATGCTCTTTCCTCGGTTATCATAGTCATAGGGGTATTTCAGATAGTAATCATACCGGATGTTTAAAAACACATTTAATATTTAATCCACTAAATTAGTTGAGTTTGAAAAACGAGCAAATACCCAATGTTGGGTATTTTTTAAAATATTTAGCAACTTTTAGCAGATGTTTTACAACCGGTTGTTCCTTTGTTAAATACTGGTTACCAGGAAAGTGTATTTACTCAAATCCGATCTTACGGGCAATGGCTACCAACTCCGATGTGTTACGGACCTTTAGTTTCAGACGGATATTTTTCCGGTGGGTTTCTACGGTATAACGGCTAAGGTTCAACGATTGTGCAATCTCCTTGTTGTTCAGTCCTTTCACGGCCATGCCCAGCACATCTTTTTCCCGTGGGGTTAGTTTGTTAAACAGCGTTTCATTTTGCCTGCGCATGATGGCGCTTAGTGCTTCAGATAGTTGTGCATCCGTATCAATGGTATTAGTAAGGTCGAGGAACGCGCAGATGATTTCCACTACCCTTCCGTTTTTATCATGTGTGAACGGCACTTCCAGCCCAAGCAGCCACCGGTAATCGATCTCTCCTTTTTTACGGATGCGGGCCAGGCCGCCAAACTGCGCCTTGTTATTAATGAAAGATTGCTGTGCTACTGCAGCCAGTTTAAAATCTTCAGGATGCATGATATGCCGGAAAAACTCCATGCCCATTCCCATTACTTCGTCAGCAGAAAAACCAACTGTTTCCGCAAGGCGATCATTACACCAGGTCACAGATTTTGTACTATTATCATAGCTGTAAATCATGGCGGGTACATGATGTAAAACGCTCTCCAACCAATGGATACGATTTTTTAAATGCTCATTTTCCTTCTGTAAGGCATTAAGGGAAAAATGTAGCCCCGAGTCCGAGCCTGTCTGCATACTATTAGTTTTAAACAAACAACAGGTAAATAACCACCAGTCACACCTGAAAATATATCTGAAGTTACTTCTTCTTAAACCGAGTATCTGTAAATATAAAATAATTTTCCATGTGATCAAGGCCAGCTCCCGGCCGATTTCCTCAATTTACAGCCATCAACCGGTAAGTATACCTTAACTTAATAATTAAATCACTAAATTTTAACGGATTGGCAGTAAATTTGGCGACTATCAAGAAATCATATTTTAAAACCCATAAAAATCTAAGTTATGGCATTTACACTTCCGAGCTTACCCTACGCAACTGATGCGTTAGAGCCGAATTTCGATAAACTGACAATGGAAATTCATCATGGTAAGCACCACCAGGCTTATGTAGACAATCTGAACAAAGCAGTAGCAGGCACAGAAAATGAGAACAAATCGCTGGAAGAGCTGGTAGCCAATGCCGGTAAAATCAGCCCGGCTGTAAGAAACAATGGCGGTGGACACTGGAATCACAGTTTCTTCTGGACCAGCCTGGCGCCTAATGCCGGTGGTACGCCAACCGGTAAACTGGCAGATGCTATCAACAGCACTTTTGGTTCTTTTGAAGCATTCCAGGAAAAATTCAACACTGCCGGCGCTACCCGCTTTGGCTCCGGTTGGGCATGGTTAACCGTAAAGGATGGCAAGCTGGAAGTTTCTTCCACACCTAACCAGGACAATCCACTGATGGATGTTGCTGAAGTAAAAGGTACGCCGCTCCTCGGTGTAGACGTATGGGAACATGCTTACTACCTGAAATACCAGAACCGCCGTCCGGAATACCTGAAAGCATTCTGGAATGTTGTTGACTGGAACGCTATCAGCAAACGCTACGAAGCAGCTTTATAAGCATTCGCCGGTTCATTTGAACTGCATAAAAAAATCCCGTCAGGTAAACCTTGACGGGATTTTTTATAAGCTGGACCAATTGTTTTTAAAGCGCTTTGATCTTTAAGTTTTTGAACCATATTTCGCTGCCGTGGTCCTGCAAAGCAATATGGCCTTTTTTTGACAGGCCATAACCTTTGGCATCTTTCCATTTGCCTTCGGCTTTATGTTGCTTCCATTCAGGCGTCCACAGCTCGTAGTCGGCTGTTTTTTTCCCGTTCAGCCAATGTTCTACATGACCCTTGTTTACAATGATCTTTGTAGTGTTCCATTCGCCAACAGGATTGGCAGCATCCACCAGGGGAGGGTTCATGGCGTAGTTGGCGCCTGTATGTTGCCAGGGCTCCAGCTTCTCCGGGAAATTTTTATCATCAATGATCTGGTATTCCGGCCCGCTCAGCTGAGGGGTTTCGAATTGTTCCGTTACCATGTACATAATGCCGCTGTTGCCCTGTGGCGACAGCTTCCAGTCGGCCGTCAGTTCAAAATTTTCAAACTGCTTATCTGTGATCAGGTTGCCCCGTTTATCCGACTTGTCTGATTTATTTCCCAGGCAATGCAGGATCCCTTTCTCCGCTACCCAGGAATCTGCCGGTTTGTTTTTGTAAGTACGCCAGCCATCCAGGGTATGGCCGTTAAACAACAGTTGCCAGCCGGCTGCTTTCTCTGCTTCACTTAATACCGCACCTGTAGAATCGGCAAGCGTGGTGCTTACCACAGAATCCGCTACTGCAACGGCATTGGCCCTCTCGTTATGTGTAGTACTGCCTCCGCAGGATACAGCCGCCATACCTAATACCGACAACGCTGGTATCAAAAGGTGCTTCATATGTACCCGGTTTTACTTGCTCACCACTTTCAGGTTCTTCGGATCCCAGTGGATGATCTTGTTATCAAAATAGCTTTCATTACACAACAGCGCCGGCGCTGCAGCACGGAACCCGAAGGTAGGATCTTCCGCAACCTTACCATTGGTACGCATAGCGTTAAACAGGTTGTAGAAGTGATCGAAATGCGCGCCTTTGTACCCTTTCTCTGCTTCATAGATCATTTTTTCAGGATCCAGCATGTTCGCACGGTGATAGGCATACGATTTTCCATTATTGGAAGCAGCAGCATTCGCAGCAGCCAGCGGATCGTTTTCATCTACCTGCACGTTGTTGCGGAACAGGGTTACCCTATCCCACTCTACCGTCATAGAGCCTTCACTACCCACCATACGGAGGTAGTTGGTGCCACCGGTACCATCTACAAAGTTTACGCGGAGCGACAGGTTAAACGCGGGGTGTATTTCCGTTTCCGGGTAGTCAAACATACCCAGCATAATATCAGGCACTTCTCTTCCATCTTTCCAGTAACGCAATCCGCCGGTAGCCATTATTTTGTTGGGGCCCAGGGAACCGGTTACCAGGTGCAGGCTGGAAAACAGGTGAACGAACAGATCGCCGGAAACACCGGTGCCGTAGTCCCTGTAATTGCGCCAGCGGAAGAAACGCAGCGGGTCAAAATCACGCTTGGGTGCATTTTTGAGATAGGTGGTCCAATCAACCGTTTTGGTGGATGCATCCGCAGGAATAGGATACTGCCATGCGCCGGTAGGCGACATACGGGCCCAGAAGCCTTCTGCATAGTTCAGTTTACCAATGGCGCCATCTTTCAGGAGCTGCCTGGCTTTTTCATTACCCAGTGAGCTCATACCCTGGCTGCCCACCTGGTATACCACCTTTCCGTTACGCTGCTGTGCTTCCACTACTGCAGGGCCTTCGCTGATATCGTGTACCATCGGCTTTTCGCAGTATACGGATTTACCTTTGTTCATAGCTGCTACGGAAATATCCTTATGCCAGAAGTCTGGCACGGCAATGATCACCGCATCAATATCTTTTCTATCCAGGATCTCCTGGTAGCTACGGGTAGTATAAATATCACTACCCCATTTCTTTTTTGCATCTGCCAAACGGCCATCGTATAAATCACAGGCGGCTATCAGCTTTACACCAGGTACAGTGATCGCCGTATTGGCATCTGCTGTTCCCATACCACCGGCACCTATCAGCGCTATCTGTATCTGGTCGTTGGCACTGTATTTTTCTTTCAGGCGGGAAAGTGACTGGATGTTTCTTTGTTTATCAGCTGCGGTCAGGATATTCGGCAGCAATGATGCACCTACTACTCCTTTGGCAAATTTACTGATGAAACTCCGGCGAGAGTCTTCATTG
>NZ_DATMTE010000728.1:0-1509 GCF_035564935.1 Chitinophaga sp.
GCTGATCATTGCTGACCAGCCCTTCTCTCTTTTGTACCAACATTCAAAAATCAACCGGCACTTTTTCTCCATAAAGTGTTAAAGCCACCGGTAAAATTGTAAGGCAATATTTCTGCTACCTGGCAATCGAGTGTTTGCAGGAATTTAAGCCGCTTTGTAAGCAGGGAAAAAGGAAACACATCTTCCACGAAATTGGTTTTCGCAAACCGCACGATCCTAAAATCACTGGCCTGTGCCAGTTCCCGGAGATCTTTCCGGGTAAAGAACTGCACATGGTCCAGGTTATCGGCCTGCGATTGGGCGGTGGTACCTTTAAATCCAAGTGCGCGTTTTACTTTATTGATGCTTTTCCATAAAACCGGGTTGTTACGCGCTTTCAGCATGGGCCTTGTTACACACAATTCCCTGGGGCCATTCCCATTGGGAACAGTTACCACCAGCAGGCCATCATCTTTCAGCGATGCATGGATGGTGTTCAGCAGCAGTTGCGGCTGATCCAAGTGTTCCAGCACTTCACTGCATATCACGGCATCATAGGTTTCGCCCTGCGCAGTAAGCGCTTCCGCGCTGATAGCGGCAAATTTCACATTAGGGTAAGTATTGCGCTGCTGGGCTACTGCAATTGTTTTTTCGCTGATATCTATTCCCAGCACTTCGTAGCCAAACTGCCCGAGATGCCGGCTGATAACCCCATTACCACATCCTACATCCAACACACGGCCTCCATCGGGGATGTTGCTTTTCAAACTATCCGTTATAAAATTCAGTCGTTTTATATCGGTAATCCGGTCGTATTCGTAGGTGATCACGGTTTTTGTCATATTGTAATTGATAAAATGTTATTATTTACAAAGCTGTTGGTATACAGCCGCAATTTTTTCCGTCATGCCCGCCACGTCGAAATTCGCTGCGATGGCTGCCTGCGCATTGTCCTGCAGCCTGGCCCTCAATACGCCGTCGCGCGATAGCCTCACCATTGCCGCAGCCAGTTTCCCCGTATCCCCGGATGGCACCAGCAGCCCGTTCTCTCCATCTTTTACTGCTTCTTTTGTTCCGTCCACATCACTGGCAATCACCGCTTTTCCCATGGCCATTGCCTCCAGTACGCCAATAGGGAAGCCTTCCCACAGGGAGGGTAAGCAATAAATATCTGCAGCATGCAACACTGCCGGTATATCCTGGCGGAAGCCCGCGAATGTTACCTGTTTTTCTATCCCTGCTGCGGCGGCGGCATTTACCACATCGGTCATCAGTTCCCCGTCGCCTATCATCAGCAAATGTAGCTGTGGCGCCTGTTGCAATGCTGCGGCAAAACCTTTGATCATCCCCACCGGGTTTTTCTGGTAGGTCATGCGGGCAATAAAACACACCAGCAGCTTATTTTCCGGTATACCATATTCCGCACGCAGATCCGGGTATGGTGCATGGGGATTAAACTTCTGCAGGTTGATCCCATTCCTCACCACGATACCGGAAAAACCTTTTAAGGCTTTGATACCGGTTTGCCGG
>NZ_DATMTE010000729.1:0-10110 GCF_035564935.1 Chitinophaga sp.
TCAGACAAAATCCGCGTTACTTCTTCTTTTTCTTCTCCACCTTCTTCGCGAAGCCGCCTTCAAAGAAGCATTTGATACCGCGATAAGCGCCGCAACCGCCTATTTCACGGATACTGACACGGTTGCCGCTAAACTGGAAAGCGATACCGCAGGAGGATTCTTTGTCTTTATATTCTCCCCTGTTTCCACCAATGTAATGTCCTTTTCCGCTCAGTTCCCCTTTGCAGTTACCATTATCTTTTGAGAAGGTGATAAAGAACTGGAATGATTTGGTGTCGTCCCCATCACGGATGGATACAATGTTCATATCGCCGGAGGTATAGTCGCCGGAAAATTTATGCTTACGTGGTAAGGTATCGATCGGGTTGAAGATCTGTCCCGCATTCGTTGGCCCGTTGGAGTTAGTCATGATCAGTGTTACGGTTCCATCGGGATTCACCATATAAAAATCTTCCCTCAAAGCACTGCGGCTACCTGATAATTTCTTTTCACTGCTGATCTTTATTACATTTTTACTATCTATCACGAGGGAAGTAACGGTACCATCCGTACCACCGGTATTGGCTACACGTATTCTGTTGAGGTATTTGCCTTTTTTATCCAGGAAGCAGAGATAACCCACGGATTGCGACCTTCCGGTAGCCTTCACTGTCATATAATTCACCGTGTTACCAGTGATGCGCTGCAATGGAAAATACTTCACCGGCTCATTTTTGGAGAAATCACCTTTTGTGAGCGTATCTGTCAGAAACCGCCTGGCAGCAGTATCCAGGCGCAGTGAATCCGGTTGTTTCAGTTGCAGCGTATCCGGGGTAAGCCTGTAGGGCAGTGTACCAGGGGTAAACAATGCCTGGAAGTCTTCAAATGTCATGGGCTCGTTGCCATCGCCTGCTTTCTTCTTCGATTTGCAGGCTGCCAGCATACCGATGGCCAGTAATAATAAAAGGAAACGCTTCATTACAATAGTTGATTCTGGGCGAAAAGTTATATATAATTTTTATATGTGCGCGTTAAAAAATCAAAAAACATACCGGATGGATAAATGTTCAGATTTATTATTTAGATTTGTCTAAATAATATTTTAGATAACATGAATTTATCGATCGCAGAGGAGAACCATATTAAGTCGATTTACAAGCTGCAGGAAGGCGATGCGGTAGTGACCACCAATGCACTGGCCTATGAGCTGGAAACAAAACCAGCATCGGTAACAGACATGGCTAAAAAGCTGAAAGAGAAGAAGCTGATCGAATATGAGAAATACAAGGGCATTACGCTTTCTGCCGACGGCAGGAAGGCCGCCCTGCAGATTGTGCGGCGTCACCGCCTGTGGGAATGCTTCCTGGTGGAAAAACTTTCATTCAGCTGGGAAGAAGTGCATGAACTGGCGGAAGAGCTGGAGCATGTGCGCAGTGAAAAGCTCACTAACCGGCTCAGCGAATTTCTGGGCAATCCGGTGATAGACCCCCACGGCGACCCTATCCCCGATGCCAATGGAAAACTGGCCAAGCCCCGCCCGCAAACCTCGCTGGACCAGGCAAATGCCAAACGGCTGGTGGTAACCGCCGTAACGGACCAGTCCACCGCCTTGCTGGCCTTCCTCAACGCCAAAGGGATAAAACTTGGCACCCAGCTGGAAATCATGGCACATTACGAATACGATAATTCTATAGAAATAAAAGTAAAAGGGCAATCTGCCATCACCATCAGTGAACAGGTGGCGAAAAATATTATGGTCAGACCACTGTAATCATCAGCATATACTATGAGCATCGAACATACACATTCATCAGCATCGTTAAGTGAGGTACATCAGAGTGTAGAAACGAACGGAAAATCCAGGTGGAAAAAAATCTTCGCCTTCTTTGGCCCCGCCTACCTCGTGAGCGTGGGTTATATGGACCCCGGCAACTGGGCCACCGACCTGGCGGGCGGCAGCCAGTACGGCTATAAATTATTGTGGGTATTGCTCATGAGTAACCTCATGGCCTTACTGCTGCAAAGTTTGAGCGCCCGGTTGGGCATTGTGCGCGGGCGCGACCTGGCGCAGGCAAACCGGGAAACCTACCCTCCCGTGGTAAATTTCATCCTGTATATACTGGCGGAAATAGCCATAGCAGCTACCGACCTGGCGGAAGTACTGGGAATGGCCATCGGGATCCAGCTGCTGACCGGGTTGCCACTGGTATGGGGCGTGAGCCTGACCGTACTCGATACCTTCCTGCTGCTCATACTGCAACGCTACGGCATCCGTAAAATGGAAGGATTTATTATCAGTCTTGTTGCCATTGTAGGCGCGTCCTTCCTCGTGGAACTGATCCTTGTAAAACCACAGATGAATGAAGTAGTGAAGGGCTTTATTCCTTCCATTCCGGACAACACCGCCTTATACATTGCCATTGGGATCATAGGCGCCACCGTAATGCCGCACAACCTGTACCTGCATTCCGCCCTGGTGCAAACGCGGAAAATAAAACGGGATGATACCGGCATCAGGCAGGCCATTAAAATGAACTTTATTGATAGTACCATTGCCCTTAACCTCGCCTTCCTGGTAAATGCCGCCATCTTAATACTGGCTGCCGCCGTATTTTTCAAAAGCGGCAGAACTGATGTGGCGGAAATCCAGGATGCACACCGGTTGCTGGATCAGCTGCTGGGCAGCAAACTGGCGCCGATCCTGTTTGCGGTGGCGTTGATTGCAGCCGGGCAAAGCTCCACTGTAACCGGAACACTTGCCGGCCAAATTGTAATGGAAGGTTACCTGCGCCTGCGTATCAATCCCTGGTTGCGCCGGCTCCTCACCCGGCTGCTGGCTATCATCCCGGCACTGCTGGTGATCCTTATTGCCGGCGATGAAGAAGTAGGCGCGCTCCTGGTGTTCAGCCAGGTACTGCTCAGTTTGCAGCTGGGCTTTGCCATTATCCCGCTCATCCATTTTGTAAGCGATAAAAAAACAATGGGCGCATTTGCTATCAGGCCCGTCACTAAAATATTCAGCTGGCTGGTCACCAGTTTATTGGTGTACCTTAATATGCGGATGGTATTATCAGAAGCTTTTGATTATATGTCTGGTACCGGGAATATTTTTGTAGATGGACTGATTATGGCCGGCTGCATCGGTTTCGTGGTGCTGCTGCTCATCACTATTGTATACCCGCTGCGGCGCCGCTACCGCGAAGATGCGGCTGCCGGCATCCATACTACACAGGTATCGCTGGGAGAAATGGAAAAGCCCACCTATCAATGCATTGCCATGGCCCTGGATTTTTCACAGCGCGATAAAGATATAGTGACCAATGCCATCGCTCACGGGAATGAACACACGCAGTATATCCTTATCCATATCGTGGAAAGCGCCTCCGCCAAATACTTCGGGAAAGATTCAGACGACCTCGAAACGCGGCGCGACCAGGAACAGCTGGACACTTATATTGCCCTGCTGAAAAGCCGCAATATCAACGCCAAAGGCGTGCTTGGCTTCCGCAGGCGGGCCCGTGAAATTGCCCGCATTGTGCACCAGGAAAAGGCGGACTTCCTCGTACTGGGAGGACACGGACACCGGGGCTTCAAAGACTGGCTATATGGGGAAACCGCCAACCAGGTAAGACACCAGGTGAAGATCCCCGTACTGGTAGTGCAATAAAACAAACTAACTGTAACGGGTAAACGATAAATATATGCTTCTCATTTTCAAACCGGGAGATACCAGGCATTTCAGTCGCACGGTACGGCAGGAAGACTGTGCCTCCTTCGACAGCGGTAATGTTCATCCCGTATATGCCACCTTTGCCCTGGCAAGGGATGCCGAATGGTGTTGCCGCTTATTTGTACTGGAAATGAAGGAAGCGCATGAAGAAGGTATCGGCACCAGGCTCACCGTGGAGCACCTCTCCCCTGCCCTAGCCGGCAGCCAGGTGGACTTTACAGCCGTTATCACGCAAATACACCACCATGAAATTACCTGCAGCTACGAAGCCGTTTGCAATGGCCGTATCGTTGCTGCGGGTGTGCAGGTGCAAAAGATCCTCCCCAAAGAAAAACTGGAAAAACTCTTCGCGCGCTGATCGCCTTCGGCGATGCGGATTTTGTCTGACTCAGGATTAAACTGATTACGCTGATTACCCTGAGTCAGACAAAATCCGCTACAATCCAAGAGCAGCCTTCAGCCGCGGATAGCCGGTTTTGCTCACAAGTACCCTTGCGCCACTCCGCAGGATAGCCAGGTGGTTTTCTTTTTCGTAGGGGTCTATACGTGTTACCTGGTTTACATTGAGGATATAGGAGCGGTGTACCCGTGTAAATTGTTGAGGGTCCAGCATTTTTTCGAAAAACGACATGGTTTTATTCTTCAGGAAGCTGCCTTCCTGCGTTACTATTTTCACGTAGTCATCTGCTGCTTCGAGGTAATGGATATCCTGTACAGGAATGATCTTGATCTTTCCGTTGATCTTTATTACCACGCGGTTGCTCTGCAAAGGCATTGAGGCGGCGGTTTCCAGCAAAGCTTCCGTGTTGGTGGCAGTGGCTGTTTGAAAATGATCCAGCCATTTCTGCACGGCCTTATCAAAACGGTCGCTGGAAAAAGGTTTCAGCAGGTAATCCACTGCATGTACTTCAAAGGCCCTGATAGCATGCTCTTCAAAGGCGGTGGTAAAAATTACTGCAGGCATATTTTCCACCAGTTCCAGCATCTCAAAACCAGTGATCTTGGGCATTTGAATGTCCAGGAAAATAATATCCGGCTGATGTTGTTGTATGGCCTTTAATCCTTCAAATCCGTCATTGCATTCCTGCACTACTTCTATCTGGGGGAAGTTTAACAGGTATTCCTTTACTACTTCCCTGGCCAATGGTTCATCGTCAATTAATACTGCTTTTATCATGCGATTGCGGTACTTTAATAGTGGTCGTAAATATATTTTCAACAGCGGAAGTTTCCAGCAGGTCCTGCCGTGCAAACAGCAGGTAGAGCCTGCGTTGTATGGACGATAAGCCAAAACCTGTTCCTTTATTCGGTTGCTGCAGTTCGTTGTCGAACGGGTTTTGCACCGCGATGTACAACATATTATCCTGCAACCATGTTTTTATGCTGATGGTGATATCACCGGTGGTATCGTATAGTCCGAATTTAATGGCATTCTCTACTACAGGCTGCAGCAGCATGGGCGGCAGCAGCATTTTGTCCGCCTCCTCATAGGGAGTAACGTTGGCGGTTAAACGATGTCCGAAACGTACTTTCTCAATATCCAGGTAGAGCTGCAGGTAGTTCAGTTCTTCGGCAAGTGTGATCCATTGATCATCTTCACGCTTCAGGGATCCTCTTAAAAAATCAGAGAGCTTTAACACCATTTCACGGGCTTCTTTCGGTCGCAGCATGATCAGTGCGTTAATGGAATTGAGGCTGTTAAACAGGAAATGCGGCTGCAGTTGCTGCCGCAGTTTAAAGAGTTCTGCTTCTCTTACTATCTTCTCCGTAGCTTCTTTACGGTCGCGGGATTCCTGCTGTTCTTCCGCATCGTACCACATCTGGCTCCGGAAGCCGATGCCTGCAATCATCATCCATCCCACAAAGGTGTGGATGGGAATGGCGTTATTCAGCCAGTTGATATATTGTGCGTTGCCGGGGAAGGCAGAGATGAGCAGCCAGCGGCTCAGGCATACCCACAATACAGACAGGGAAAAGCTCACGATGGCTACATAGCCAAACTTCATGGTGCCGTCTGCCGGGCGGTAATAAGCCACGTTATGGCTGATTATAATACCGGCAGCGCCAAGTAGTATAACGTGTACTGCACTGTCTGTAGCAGACTCCCAAATGGGAAGGCTATACCAGTACCACAGCAACCCGCCATACAGGAGCATCCATATGGCGAAAGAAGTGAGGAAAGCCCACCAGGAATTGCCTTTCATTAATTGTTTAAGCAAAGAAGCCGGTTTATTTTGTTATACGTTAAGCTCGAAATACTGTTGCCCCTGTAACTGGGCAGATTTCATCTGCAGCCAGGCGATGTAGGAATTTGGATCACCCGGTTCTTCTATGCGGGAGTACAGTTCCATGCCGTCTGTCAGCTGGTCCAGGGTATATACTTCCGGTACGTTGATGAACTTCCACTGTACCAGTTCCTGTTGTTGATTCTTAAAAGCATATTGTTCCTGCATACCAATTTCGCGGGCTTTATCGCAGGCGTCTTTTTTGGTAACAGCGCTGATTAATCTTAATTGTTCATCAAACTGCGGAGTATGATTGCCTTCGCCACAGATGATCTGATATACAACTTTCGCAACAAACCAATGCATAAAATTAAATTTAAAAGTTGGAGAAGATAGAATAAAGGTTGAGATATGGATATTTTATGATCAGAAGCTTTTTATTTCCACGCCGCCGAGTAAGCAGGTCCCTTTCAGGATCAGCAGTTTCTCTATTGGCCCGTTAGGTACCTGCTGGCCCATGTAACGTTTGTCTTCCACACCGCCCATGATAGTAGTGATATCTACCTGTACTTTCCAGTTGGCCGGTACAATGATTTCACATCCGCCAAATACCGTGGTTATGTCCATTACAGCTGCGCCATTGATATCTGCCTTCATAAAGTTGAGTGTAGCGCCCCCGAAAATAGCGGTTACATCGCCTCCTTTAAAGTTTTTAGTCATTACCGCTTTATTCACACTGCCAAAGATAGCGGTGGCATTCAGTACATCTTCCCCGGTGGAAAACTCTTCACTGGCGGCGAAGCTCCTTTTTTTGGATGGCCATTCTGCCGCGGGGTAATTTTTTTTAAAGATCAGCATCACACCTACCAGGATCAATACAACCGGCCAGATAAACTGGGCGGTGGCATACGGCAGATCAAATATTTCGTTTACGAGGAAGATTCCGCCTACCAGCACCATCACGATCCATCCCCCGAGCCTGAAGTTATGCTTAGCTCCTATAACGATACCAACAGCTATCAGGATCATTTCCCAGGAGAACAGCCAGTGGGGCAGGTTCAGATCCAGGCGTTGCAATAACAGGCAGGCACCAACGATGATAAGAACTGCACCGCCTACAAAGCGGCCTTTTCTTCTTGATGCTTCAATATCTTCGTTTCTCATTTGTTTTAATGTTTATGATACAAATGTAGAACGGCGCCTTGTTATTGAAAACAGGGTTTAGGCTAATAAAGCACCCTTACCGGTAAACAGCAGGAAATTACCGGTGAAAATGACGAGCTATATTTCTACCGTTACCAGGGCCTCGTTTCCGGCCAGCTTTACGAGGATAGCTTTCAGTTGCTGCACCATAGGATCAGGGCCACAGATATAGAAATGCCGGTTAAAGTCCCGGATCTTCTCTTTCAGGTAACTTTCGTCGATGATATGATGATCATAGCCGGGTACCTCTTCCGCAGTGAGGGTATTAATAAAGCGGTGGCCCAGCATGGCTTCAAATTCATCTTTCAGGATAATATCCGCCAGGGTTTTATTGGAACAGATCAGCTGGTTGTTGCCAAGCTGTCCTTTTTGCTGCAGGTCGCGCAGGATGGCAATAAAAGGGGTAACGCCTGCTCCGCCGGCAATGAACACGCCTTCGCCGTTATAATGAATGGTACCCCATACGTCGTGCAGGATAAGTTCATCACCGGCTTTCAGCTGTCCCAGTTCATGGGTAACGCTGTTGTGATCGTCGTAAATCTTAATGGTGAACTCCAGTTGCTCCCATGAGGTAAGGCTTGTAAAGGTAAAGGGGCGTCTTTCTTCTTCCCATCCGGGTTTGTTAATAGATACTTCTGTGGCCTGGCCGGGTACAAAGGTATATCCGGCGGGCCTTTCCACGGTAAAGCGGCGGACGTTGTGTGTTACAGGGGTAACGGCCAGGATTTTTACGATATGGCTTTCCATTTGTTCAGGTTTTCTTTAATATGAAAATAGGGTATTTTTCGTGTCAGTGCAACGCCTGCAGCAATAAAGGCAGCAATGCTGCCGCCCAGCGGCTGTAGTCCTTCCCGGAGGGGTGCAGTCCGTCGCCTGCTACCAGCCCGGGATCCTGTGTGGCTTCCCTGGTAAAGTGCGTTATATCCAGGTAGGGCGCCAGCCATTCGCCGGCGATGGCTTTATTGACGGCGTTGTAGGCATCTATTTCCCGGCTTATCTGTTCCTGGTTGCGATCTGCTGCGAAAGGCGTTACGCCCCAGTCGGGGATAGACATCACTACTACATGGGCAGGGTTGTTACCTGCAAACGCAATAGCTTTTTGCAGCAGGGCGGTAAATTCCGTTGCATACTCCTCCACAGAACGGCCACGGTATTGATTATTTACACCGATCAGCAGTGTTACTATATCGTAAGTTTTATGTATATGAGCAGCGGCAATACCGGCTTCCAGTTCATCGGTGGTCCAGCCTGTAGTGGCTATGATCTGCGGATCTTCCACTGTTACACCTTGTTTCCGCAGCAAAGCGGCCGCCTGTACGGGAAAACATTCACTGTAGGAAACCTGTTCACCTACAGTATAACTATCGCCAAGGGCGAGATACGTAACTGGTATCATGCTGGTATCTGAGATTTTGTTGCTGCAAAAAAATGAGCAGCAAAATAACATTAATCCTAACATAAGCAAAAAGTTATATGCAGCTGTTAAATTTGCGGAATAAAGGGCAAATCTTCCCACTGCATAAACGGAAAAGCCTTACCTTTGCACGCGATTACAACAATTACGTAACGCATAAAGAAACCGTTTTATGCCGGCAGAAAAAATAACGATGAACAATGGCCTGTTACAGGTCCCTGCACAACCCATCATCCCATTTATAGAAGGCGACGGAATAGGTCCGGACATCTGGAAAGCCAGTGTACGCGTATTCGACGCAGCTGTAGAGAAAGCTTATGGCGGTGATAGGAAAATCGAATGGAAAGAAGTACTGGCAGGTGAGAAAGCCTTCCAGCAAACAGGCGAATGGCTGCCAAAGGCTACACTGGATGCACTGAAAGAATACCTGGTGTCTATCAAAGGCCCCCTGTCTACTCCCGTTGGTGGCGGCATCCGCTCCCTGAACGTTGCTATGCGCCAGGAACTGGACCTCTACGCCTGTGTAAGACCTGTACGCTGGTTCAACAGGGTACCTTCCCCGGTAAAGCACCCGGAAAAAGTAGACATGGTGATTTTCCGCGAAAATACGGAGGACATTTATGCCGGCATCGAATATATGACGGGTACGCCTGAGGCAAAAAAACTGCTGGATTTCCTGCAAAATGAAATGGGCGTTAAGAAGATCCGGTTCCCGGAAACCTCTTCCCTCGGTATTAAACCGGTATCCGTTGAAGGTACAGAACGACTGGTACGCGCCGCTATCATTTATGCACTGGAGCACAAGCGCCCATCGCTCACCCTGGTGCATAAAGGCAATATCATGAAATTCACCGAAGGTGGTTTCAAAAACTGGGGTTATGCACTGGCAGAAAAAGAATTTGCCGATAAAGTATACACCTGGGAACATTGGGAAAAAACTAAGAAAGAACTGGGTGAAGAAGAAGCCAATAAAGAGCTGAAAGTAGCCACCGCAAAAGGAAAGCTGCTGATCAAGGATGTAATTGCGGATAACTTCCTGCAACAGATCCTGCTGGCGCCGCAGGATTACTCAGTGGTAGCTACCCTGAACCTGAACGGCGATTACATTTCCGATGCACTGGCTGCCGCTGTAGGTGGTATTGGTATTGCTCCCGGCGCCAACATCAACTACCTCACCGGCTATGCGGTATTTGAAGCCACACACGGCACTGCCCCGCGCTTTGCCAATACCAACACCATGAACCCGTCTTCAGTGATCCTGAGCGGCGTAATGATGCTGGAATACATGGGCTGGAAAGAAGCAGCTGAAATCATTATTCATGGCCTTAGTACCGCCATTATGCGTAAACGCGTTACCATCGACTTCTACAACCTGATGGATGATGCCACCCTGGTAAAAACCAGCGAGTTTGCGGATGAAGTGATCAAGCAAATGCAACACTAAGCGGAGTTTGTCTGACTCAGGATTATGATGATTTTGCTGATTACACTGATTTGATTTTGTAATGATTTTAATAAAGACTGGGGAGATTTAAGCGAAAGTATCCGCTTAGATCTCC
>NZ_DATMTE010000730.1:0-3392 GCF_035564935.1 Chitinophaga sp.
ATCATTTTAAATCCAAAGTAATCAAAGCAGGGTAATCAGGGTAATCAGGGTAATCAGTCTAATCCTGAGTCAGACAAAACCCGCATCCTGTCATTTTTTCGGGTGGCTTGTCATGATTTGTCAGTGTGAAAGCAAGTCGATACCTTCGTGACCTGTAAATTTGACCCGAAAAGGCCATTGGCATAATTCTCGTGGACGGGAAGGAACAAAATTCACAAACATCTTTTTTAAATAAAAACTACTATGGCTAAACAATTAAGTATTAAACCTTTAGCTGACAGGGTAATCGTGAAACCTGCAGCAGCAGAAGAGAAAACAGCTGGCGGTATCATCATCCCCGATACTGCAAAAGAAAAACCTGTGAGAGGCACCGTGGTGGCTGCCGGACCCGGTAAAAAAGATGAACCGATCACTGTGAAGGTGGGTGATACCGTACTCTATGGTAAATACTCTGGTCAGGAACTCCCTATCGAAGGCGAAGATTACTTAATCATGCGTGAATCTGATATCCTGGCAATCGTTTAAGCGCTGTCCGCGATATGAATTAATTCCTAAAAGAAAAATCTTAAAGTATTATGGCAAAACAAATCTTCTTTAATATAGACGCCCGCAACAAAATGAAGAAAGGCGTTGATACCCTGGCTGATGCCGTTAAAGTAACCCTGGGCCCTAAAGGCCGTAACGTAGTGATCGAGAAAAAATTCGGCGCTCCGGGCGTAACTAAAGATGGTGTTACCGTTGCAAAAGAAATTGAACTCGAAGACGCTATTGAAAATATGGGCGCACAGATGGTAAAAGAAGTAGCTTCCAAAACTGCTGACCTGGCAGGTGATGGTACTACCACTGCTACCGTTCTGGCACAGGCGATCATCGGCGACGGCTTGAAAAACGTAGCTGCCGGTGCAAACCCGATGGACCTGAAACGCGGTATCGACAAAGCGGTAAAAGCAGTTGTTGAAAACCTGAAGAAACAGTCTGAAAAAGTAGGTAACGATACCCAGAAGATCGAACAGGTGGCTTCTATTTCCGCCAACAACGACGCTGAAATCGGCAAACTGATTGCGGAAGCAATGCAGAGAGTCACCAAAGATGGTGTTATCACCGTTGAAGAAGCAAAAGGTACCGATACTACTGTAGAAGTAGTGGAAGGTATGCAGTTCGACCGTGGTTACCTGTCTCCTTACTTCATTACCAACAGCGAAAAAATGCAGGCTGAACTTTCTAATCCTTATATCCTGATCTACGATAAAAAGATCAGCACGATGAAGGATATCCTGCACATCCTGGAAAAAGTAGCCCAGCAGGGCGCTCCGCTGGTAATCATCTCCGAAGATCTGGAAGGTGAAGCACTGGCTACCCTGGTGGTAAACAAACTGCGTGGTACCCTGAAAGTGGCCGCTGTAAAAGCTCCTGGCTTCGGCGACAGAAGAAAGGATATGCTGCAGGACATCGCTACCCTCACCGGTGGTATCGTTATCAGCGAAGAACAAGGCTACAAACTGGAAAATGCCGACCTGACTTACCTCGGTAAAGCAGAATCCATCACTATCGATAAAGACAACTCTACCATCGTAGGTGGTAAAGGTGAAAAAGACGCTATCCAGTCCCGCATCGGACAGATCAAAGCGCAGATCGAAGTAACTACTTCTGATTACGACCGCGAAAAATTACAGGAACGCCTCGCTAAATTAAGCGGTGGTGTGGCTGTACTGTACGTTGGCGCCGCTACTGAGGTAGAAATGAAAGAAAAGAAAGACCGTGTAGATGATGCTTTACATGCTACCCGCGCTGCCGTTGAAGAAGGCATCGTACCTGGTGGCGGTGTGGCTTACATCCGCGCTATCGAAGCTCTGGGCACACTGAAAGGTGATAACAACGACGAACAGACCGGTATCTCCATCGTTAAACGCGCTATCGAAGAACCATTACGTCAGATCACTGCCAACGCAGGTATCGAAGGTTCTATCGTAGTACAGAAAGTGAAAGAAGGTAAAGCTGATTACGGTTTCAACGCACGTACAGAAGTTTATGAAAACTTACTGGCTGCCGGTGTTATCGATCCAACTAAAGTTACCCGTATTGCACTGGAAAATGCTGCGTCTATCGCTTCTATGCTGCTGACTACCGAATGTGTAATCGCAGACAAACCAGAACCTAAAGCTGCTGCACCTGCTATGGGCGGTGGTGGCCACGGTATGGGCATGGACTACTAATAGCAACTGGTAAAAACATAAAAACTCCTGCGGACCCGGTTCGCAGGAGTTTTTTTATGCAGATCACCTTTCCGTTGTAACTTTATCACCAGATCTCCGTTTAATAACGAGATAGTAAACAGAAGCGGATGAATACAGTTGTAAGAATAATTTGCGTAAGCCTGCTCTTTTTATTAGGAGCCTGCTCAAAAAACAGCTCGGATGAAGTGCTGCAGGCGGACGTTGTAGCTGAAAATGCCATTCAGCGATATTTGCTGGATCACAACCAAACAGCCACCAGGGACGTTTCCGGGCTTTATTATATTGTGCTGAAGCCGGGCGACAGCACCCATTTCGTAAAAGCAACCTCCATTCCCTCCGTTATATATACCAATTATTTAATTACAGGCGAAGTGGTAGGCGTCTCCTTAGGAGATACCGATTTCGATCAAAGAATGATGAAAAATCATATCCTGGGCTGGCAGATAGGACTGCAGAAAATATCACAGGGCGGAAAGATCAGGTTATATATCCCTTCAAACCTGGCCTACGGTTCCGTAGGTGTTCCCGGTATTATTCCCCCTAATGCCATCCTCATTTCTGACCTGGAACTGGTAAGTATCCGGTAGATGCATTATCTTATGCCATTTGTATTATCACCTTTTAATTATCATAAACTGAAACCGTAATTGTATGAAGAAAATTTTCCTGTTGGGGGGATTATTCCTGTTAGTGCTTGCTGCCTGCTCGAAGAAAGATGATGCACCTGCCTATGACGCCATCGCACAGTATGATGCTGATTCCGCAAAGATTGTAGCATATATTGCTGCCAATAATATTACCAATGTACAACATGATCCCCGCGGTATTTTTTACCAGATCGTTACCAAAGGAACAGGCGATTCTGTTAATGCTGCCGCTAATGTATGGGTATCCTACAAAGGCCAGCTGCTGGATAAAACGGTTTTTGACAGCAGCGACAGCGCCAGGTTTGACCTCGATAAAGTGATCACCGGATGGACCATCGGTATTCCTAAAATCCGCAAGGGTGGCGAAATTAACCTGATCCTGCCTTCTATCTATGCTTACGGACCAGGCGCTTCTTCTAAAATTCCTGCCAACTCCGTACTGCTGTTCAATGTAAAGCTGAAAGACTACGTTAATAAATAATTAACGCAAACATAAATAAAGCGGTACCGG
>NZ_DATMTE010000731.1:0-6820 GCF_035564935.1 Chitinophaga sp.
GGGGAAAATACGTACGCTGCCTCGTTTTCATGTGTACTTATAATGGGACACTATATGTTTTTAACCTAAAACAGGCTGGATATAATGACACGTGCAATATTCATGATTGCTTTATTTTTGTTGCCCTTTGCGGCCATGGCACAGGAACACACAGGAGATACAGTTCCTAAAACGAAAAAGCTGAAGGAGGTAACTGTAAAGGCGCGCTGGAAAGACCGGCATCTTGCATTAAACAAACAGTATGTTGTTAAAGATGAATTTAAGCCTATGGAGCATTATACCTTCGATCTGCGGGACCCGATAAATCCCGGTAGGGAGTATTTTGTATTAGATTTTTTGAAGAGTGAACTTCCCCGGGGATGGGCGGGCAACAGCCTGCTTTCCTGTTCTGCCGGTATACAATATTATATAGATGAAGTGGAGGTAAGCTATGGCTATGTTGCCCGCCGCCCGCTGTCCGAATTTGCCTATGCCAAAATTTTCCAGGATCTTCATCCTCCCTGTCCGGCTATAGTGCTGTATACCAGGAAAGGGCAGGATATAAAGCGAAGGTAACCGCCTGTTAACAGGTGGCCAGCGTGTATACCGTTTTTTGAGTGCCGGCAGGCATGCATACTTTTTCCCGAAGAAAAGAATAAATGTTGTTCTTTTGCTGAAGAGATCATTTGGTAATTGACATGAAAAAGGCAGCAGCAACCCGGTTAAACATCCTGCAGAAAGCGTTTGAACTGATATATGTTAATGGCTATCAGACAACAAGCATTGATGAAATTTTAGCAACCACACAGGTTACTAAGGGTGCGTTCTATCATCACTTCAAAAGCAAAGATGAAATGGGCGTGGCTATCATCAACGAGCTGCTGAAACCCAATTTCAGAAGCACTTTTATTACCCCGCTTCAACAGGAAGGCAACCCGCTGGATGGTATTTATGCCATGATGCATAATATCCTGATGGAAAACCAATTCCTGAAAGTGGAATATGGTTGCCCCGCTGCTAACTTTACCCAGGAAATGGCCTGGAATAAGGATTTTAACAAAGCCCTGAATGATCTGGCTGCCCAGTGGGAGCAGGCTATTATCCACGCTATAGAAGCAGGTAAAAAGAAGAAATTCGTGAAAAATACGGTGAATGGCAAGGAAGTCGCCGTTTTTATTATCTCAGGATACTGGGGAATACGAAACCTGGGCAAGCTGGAAAACAGTAAAGCCATCTATCTCATTTACCTGAAACAACTCCGGTCTTATCTCAACACATTAAAATAAATGGCCTGTTGAACACCCCAGTTTAACAGCCGGATATTTTTTATTTAAAAACATACTAACTAGTATGTTTTTCATTTATCTTTGCCGCATACTGATAAAAAATTCAATGGTATGGATATGCATATTCATCCGGGGTACACATTTGGGTGGCCGGAATCCCCTGGTGTTACAGGCTTTGCATTGTTGTTTATAATAGTTATGGTGATAGTAAAAGAACTATGCAGCATTGCAGGCGCCCCCACTAATGTTGTTATAAGAACCGGTAAAACAGTATAAGATGTATCAATCACTTACATTCATACACTCCCTGTTCCGGTGGCTGGTGCTTATAAGCCTGGTGTACGCAGTATACAGGGCCGGGAAAGGATATTTCACCGGCGCAATATTTTCGAAAACAGATAACCTGGTTCGCCACTGGACAGCCACCATTGCACATGTTCAATTGCTTATCGGTATTACGTTCTACTTTCACAGTCCTGTTATCAGGTATTTTCTGAGCAACTTTAGTACTGCAGGAAAATCATTTGACCTGGTATTTTTTGGGATGATCCATAGCACGTTAATGCTTCTTTCTATAATACTTATTACCATCGGCTCCGCATTGGCAAAACGGAAGGCAACAGACAAAGAGAAATTCAAAACCATGTTGCTGTGGTACGCCATCGCACTGATCATTATATTCATGGCCATTCCCTGGCCCTTTTCACCCTTTGCCCACCGGCCTTATTTCAGATAGGCAGGTTTGTTCTATCGTAAAAAATTATGGAGAGGATATGAAAAATTTAATCATAGCAGGAAGCATACTGCTTGTTATCTACATTGGCTACCGGGTATACAAATACAGTACACTGGATAACGGCCTCGATAAGCTGGTGAAGGAAGGCGCTGTTATCCTGGATGTAAGAACGCCGCAGGAATTTGAAATGGAGCATATTAAAGGCGCCGTAAATATTTCTTTGGGAACCATCCGGGAAAGATACGTGGAACTTGATTCCTCGAAAACCTATATCACTGTTTGCTCACACGGCCTCAGAAGTGTAAAGGCGGAAAGTATTCTGAAAGAAAAGGGTTTTAAGCATGTGTATAATGGCGGCGCCTGGAGTGATTTACAGAAGAAGCTGGGGTTGCCGGTAAAGTAAAAAGACGCCTCATTATTAAATGAGACGCCTTTTTATAAATAGCGACAGATTAAAATTTCAACGCAACACTGCCACTGAAATTACGCGGCATTTGCGGAATAGTAGTACTCCATCCTACCCAGTAATCCTGGTTGCTGATATTATTTACCTTGAAAGCCACAGCAAACCGTGGTTTATCGTAAGAAAGGGCTGCATTCAATACTGTATACGCCGGTAAGGCATATTCACTGGTGGTGCTAAGGATCACTTTATTGTCCGACGCATAATTACCGCCGAAGCCCAGGCCAACTCCTTTTAATGCGCCAGTATGCAGGCGGTAACTGAGCCATGTATTCAGGGTATGTGCGGGGCCTGCACTAATAGGGCGTAATCCATCCATTGCAGGATTGCTTTTTTCTATTTTGCTGTCGTTGTACGCATAGCCGGCCACAATGTTGAAGCCTCTCAGGGGAGTAGCCGTTATTTCTGCTTCTATGCCCCTGCTGTATTGAGTACCGTTTTGCACGGTATAAGTAGGGCGTTCGGGAACATCCATGCGGGTAATATCACTTACATCAATACGGTAGTAGCTGATACTTCCATTCAGGTTGCCATCCAGCAGGGCAGCCTTAACACCGCCTTCCCACTGGTTGGCCTGGCTGGGTTTGAAGCTGCTGAAAGTACCATCCGGCTGCTGTACCGGTGCAATGTTCTGGAACCCATTCATGTAGTTGGCAAACACAGAGAGCTGGTCTTTCACTATTTCGTATACGAGCCCGAACTTAGGCGATACGGCAGTTTGCGCGTACTTCCCGGTAGTGGTATCGCGGGTGATATTTTTGGTGCCGCGGTTATCGAACCGGTCTATGCGCACAGAAGCCATTGCCAGGAAGCGATCGGTGATGTTCAGTACGTCTTGTACGTAAACACTGTAAATGTTTTGCTGGCCTGTGGATTTGGTATAGGTTAATCCTTTAAAACGGTCCAGTAATGCCAGCCGTGTAAGCTGGGTATATGCTGCTCCTGGTTTGGCTGCACTGATCACATCAAATGCAATCGCGGGAGAGCCGCTGGATTTAGTAGTGGCGCTGTAGATGTCAATACCAGCTACCAAACGGTTTCGCATGTGGCCAATATTAAAATCGCCGTTAAAGTTTTGCTGGAAATCAATAGCATTGGCATTGCTGTATTCCGTGTGGCTCATATAACGGATCAGTGAATCGTTGCCGGGTTTCATGCTCAGGTACCCGCTTAGTCCATTAGCGGTGGAGCTGAGGTAAGTGAAATTGGTATGACTGCTCCATTGTGCAGACAACTGCCTGTCAAGCGTAAGATACAGATTGGCCGCTGTGTTGGCGGTGGTAATATCGTCGCCGCTGAAGCGTTTGCGGAAATCCAGCTGCAGGTCTTTCGGGCTGCGCACACCAGTGGCATAGGAGCCATCTGCGAACATGCGGTAAAAGCTGTTGCCTTTTTCATTGCGGTATTCTGCATCTACTGTCAGCGTGGTTTTATCATCCAGTTTATAGGTGAGCGTAGGCGCCAGGAAAACATAGTTCTTAAAGCCTGCATCCTGGAAACTGCCTTCATTGTGTTTGGCGGCATTTACGCGCAGCAGCAAAGTTTTTTCTTTATTCAGCGGGGTGTTTACATCTGCGGTGAAGCGGCTGAGGCCATAGCTGCCGGCGGTGTATCCAACTTCGCCTTTGAAGTAATCGAACGGTTTTTTGGTAACCCGGTTAAATAGTCCGCCAAAGGAAACGAAGCTGCTGCCATAGAGTGTGCCGGACGGTCCTTTAATGGCTTCCAGGGTTTCAATGTTGGATGGGTCAATAGTACCGCCGCCAATAATGCCCGGTACTCCGTTGCGGAGAAATGATTGCGTGGAAAATCCCCTGGAAGTAACGGTACCGCCTGCGCTGTTGTTTTCCAGCTGCATTACCACACCCGGTACATTTTTAATAGTGTCGGCATAGCTTACCACCACCTGTTCCTGTAATAACTCTTTGGTAACGGTGGTGTATACCTGCGGGTTTTCTATGTTCTTTAATGGCATTTTCGCCACATACTCACTATTAACCCGTGTAAGCCGGTGTTTATTGGCGGTAATAGTAACAGACTGTAATGCTTTTACAGGAATGCTGAGTGCAATGGTAACATGCGCCCGTTGTCCTTTTTCTACCACCACTTCCCGGGTTACCGCCTGGTATCCCGTAAGGGATATTTCCAGTTCGTAATGGCCGGCCTCCATATTGCGGAAAATGAAATTGCCGGCTTCATTGGTAGTGGCGCTGCGGTGGGTGTTTTTCAACACCACGGTTACAGCCGGAGCGGGTTGGCCATCGGAGGTGGTTACCTGTCCGGTTATATTTGCTTTATCCTGGGCATAGAGCCATGATCCCGGCAGCAGGATGCATATTAGCAATAGTAAATGTTTGTGCATATCTAGTGGTTGGATTATGACGCACAAAGTTATAAGAGCCCGGTACTGCCGGTTTTCACGATCCGGAAATTCATTTACGAGATCGGGAAATATTGCCAGACCCTACTTGGGAAAGGGTTTGGAATTGAGATGAAATCCCGAAATATTGATACAATATCATTAATAGTATCTGCCAACTAATTGCCATCTTTGCGCGCACGTTATTTTCTAAAAGATTCCATGTAAATATGCGCGATACAACAAGCCGGGTTCCATTGCTTGCATCTAAACAACATTTTGAAGTACTGGATGGGCTGAGAGGAATAGCAGCAGTGGCTGTGGTAGTGTTCCACTTTATGGAGATTGCAGTGCCCGATTATAATAACAGCTTCATTGCACACGCTTATCTGGCGGTGGACTTTTTCTTCTGTTTGTCGGGATTTGTTATTGCCTATGCATACGACCGGCGTATTGATAAAATAGGTAGAACCGCCTTTTTGAAGTTAAGGTTGATCCGTTTACATCCCCTGGTGATCATCGGGTCGGTGATTGGTGTTGTGGTATTTATATCTGATCCTTTCAGCACACTGTTCCTGGTGTATGCCGGTAAAACGTTAGGGATGTTCCTGTCGTCCTGCCTTATGATACCCTATCCACTGGTACATGAACGGTATTTCAATCTGTTTCACCTGAACCCGCCCACCTGGTCGCTGTTTTGGGAGTATATCGCCAACATTTGCTATGCTTTTTTCCTTTTCCGGATGCGCAACAAAATAACCTGGGTGTTAACAGCGCTTGCAGCCATTGCATTATGTTATGAGGCAAAACAATCCGGTTATTTAGGCGTTGGCTGGGGAGGCGATAACATCATGGGCGGCGCCATAAGGGTAAGTTATTCTTTCCTGGCAGGGACACTGGTGTACCGCTCCGGCTGGATGATCCGGTCGAAGGCCGGATTCGTTTCAACGGGTATCCTGCTCCTGGCGGTTTTCCTGATCCCGTTCTCTGATAAGTTCAATCACATCATCGACCCCCTGGTGGTTATCTTTTTATTTCCGTTGCTGGTAGCCATTGGCGCCGGGGCGCAGGTTACGCCGGCCATGCGTAAAATATGCAAATGGTCAGGCGAATTATCTTATCCTCTTTACATGATCCACTACCCGTTTATATGGTTATTTATGAGTTACGTGGAGAAAGAAAAACCGGGATCAGGAGAGATGACCGCCATCATGATAACAGGTACCGCTATGTTGATATTATTCGCTTACCTGGTACTGGTTTACCTGGATACGCCGGTACGGAAGTTTTTTAAAAGCAGGATGGAAGCACAGGCAGCGCCGCTTGCACCCTGAACAGGTTACTAACGCATGGCGGGGTTTTCTTTTGTTTCCGGGTTGGCTATATGGATGTTATTTAATTTCAGGTAATCAGAGGGAGCGTATTGCGTGATCTTTTTAAAATTGCGGTTAAAACTCGATTTGGAATTAAACCCGCATTCAAAAGCCAGCGATAACAGGGTGAACTGCCTGCTTTCCGGTTGTTGTAAAAGTTGTTTGAATGCTGCTACCCGCTGGGTATTGATATAATCGTAGAAGCTCATCTGCTCCTGTGAATTGATAACCTGCGAGAGAATGTTGGGATGAACCTGCAGTTCCTTTGCCAGGTCGCCCAGGGTTAGCTCAGGCTCCTTATACAGCTGTTTTTTCTTCATCAGGTCAATCAGCGCCTCATGTATTTTGATAACCCCCTCTTCAGTAACCCCTGTTCTTTCATACTTCATTTTGCCACTGTCGGCCCCGCTGGCTGTTTCTGTTGTAAGAATAGCGTCTTCAGGAATGGCGGGGGAGAGCGGCGCAGTAACCGGCGGATCAGCAAAAATGCCCACCTGCTTGATACCAAAGTAACCGATGAAAAACATGAACAAGGCTACGGAAATATAAAGTGTTTGCGGCGTCCGGTAAAAGATCACAATGCCCCATATTACACCTATACCGGCAATAAGGTAGCGCAGCCAG
>NZ_DATMTE010000732.1:0-10028 GCF_035564935.1 Chitinophaga sp.
TCTTGGAGCAGGATTACGCTGATTATCCTGATTTTCCTGATTTTTACTTTTGTTTTTCAGTTGTTTTTAGTCGTTTTTAAATAATTAAGGGAGATAAAAGCAAATCTATCTGCTTCTATCTCCCTTAATCCTTTATAAAATCCCAAAAAATAAAATCAAGCTAATCAGTATAATCAGCGTAATCCTGCTCCAAGACAATCGCCTTCGGCGATCCCCTCCACACTCACTCGCCCAGGATAGTGAATTGGTCGGTTACCGGCGTGATGGCGGCCAGTACGCGGTCGAAGAAGGCGGGGCCTTCCTGGGCGTACCAGGGCAGGAAGTTTTCCTTGCGTTCCTGTAAGGAGCCGGCCGGGAACAGTTTATTTTTAATCTGGCGGATCTGGTCTGTTTGCCAGGCGAATTTCTTCTTCTCCGCACGCAGAAATTTATGTTCCAGCTTACCGATGGATTTCAGCGCTTTCTTTCTTTCAGATGCCGTGGTAGCCACCAGCGTTACATCAATGCTGCGGGCCTTTTCTTCGAGCGCATCAAACAGCTGTTCAATGGCGGCGTATTCATCCTTCAGCACCAGCGAAGCATTGGTATGACGCTTTACATAATCGTTCACAATATCTTCTGTTCCCTTGAAAAGATCACTGGTGGTAAGTCCCAGCTTAGTGATGCGTTGCCGGGATATTTCATCGGTGAGCAACAGGGAATTACGCAGCAGCAACACCGGGAAAGGCACTTTATAGTGCGCAAAAAGTCCTTTTAACTCCAGCCAGTAAGCTATTTCACCACCACCACCAATAAAGGCGATGTTAGGCAGGATGGTTTCCTGGAACATACCCCGTAAAATAACATTTGGACTAAAGCTTTCAGGATGCGCCTCCAAAGCAGCTTCCAGGGAAGCGGCGTTGAAAGTCAACGAGGTGTGTAATACTTTCCACTGGTCGCCGTCCCGCACAATACGTTCCCGGGAGCCATCCTGTAAATAAAAAAGATTTATTTCCCGCGGATTAGCCTGTACTTTATAATGTTCTCCCAGCTTTTCCAGTGTATCGCCTACAATGGTATGCGACGCCTGGTTAAATAGCTCATCCTTCATAACGGGAAGGTATAAACGTTTTAATGCAGCGCTGTCGGGAACCAATACCACCAGTCCGAACCGGCCAAACAACGCATGTACCAGGTACAGCGTGGCTTCCTGTATATTAGCATGTTCCAGGTAGGCTTTTTCCAGGAGACTGATCAGCTCCCCGCTGTGAGGCGCATATCCCAGCGTTTTCTTCACTTCGGCAATGAGGGCTTCCAGTCCACCGGGTTTCATGCGGCCTACCGCGCCCTGCTGGCTGGTATTCCAGGTAATGGTTTTTCCTTCCAGGTAGATGCTGCCCAGTTCTTCCAGGTCGGCATCTTCGCTGCCCATGTAATATACCGGCACAAAGTGATGCTGCGGGTATTGCTGTTTCAGTTCGCGGCAAAGCTTAATGGTTTGCAGGATCTTATAAGCGAAGTAAAGGTAACCGGTAAAAATATTGGGCTGATGCGCGGTACATACGGTAAAAGTAGTGGGTTGCAGCAGGGCTGCGATGTTGTCCTGCACGGCCTTTACAGGTTCCAGTGAAGCATATTGCTGTTCCAGGGCCGCTACCAGTGCGGTGCGTGGTGTATCAAACTGCTCACGGGCGGCGATGGCGGCTCCAAAATCCGGACGTACAGGAGAATAGGTATAAAATGGTCTGATCTGCGGACATTCTGCTAAAAAATCTGTTACCAGCTGGTTAAAATAACCAGTTTTCCCATAAGGAATATATTCGGGCATATCGAGTTTCGAATTACAAATTACCAATTACAAAACGATGCAGTGCCAACACATCGAAATTTTTGAATGTACGAAGTTAGGTAATTAGTTAATTGGTTGATCAGAATATTGGTTGACCGGCAATCATCCGTGTTTCTTTGGCGCTTGTTTTGACAGCTATGCTGCGAATAACCGCCTTAGGCAAAACTGGAAAAACACAACATTATGAAGGTAGCAATATTATCGCCGGTGGCCTGGCGCACGCCGCCCAGGCATTACGGACCCTGGGAACAAATGGCATCTAACCTGGCAGAAGGGCTGATAGCCAAAGGAATGGAGGTAACCCTTTTTGCCACGGCCGATTCAGTCACGGCCGGTGTACTGGCGGCCATTTGCGCCAAAGGATATGAAGAAGACCGTGAGGCAGATGCCAAAGTAAACGAGTGTATGCATATCAGTTATCTGATGGAACAAGCCAGGGATTTTGACATCATCCATAATCATTTCGATTTCCTTCCCCTCACCTATTCCCGGCTTATTAAAACGCCGATGGTAACTACTATTCACGGGTTTTCTTCTCACAAAATATTGCCGGTATACCAGCGGTATAATGATATAGGAAGATATGTATCTATCAGTAACGCCGACCGCCATGCATCGCTGCATTATACGGCCACGGTATATAATGGTATCCGGACGGAAGATTTTGCCTTTGAACCTATGCCGGACAGCTATCTTTTATATTATGGCCGTATTCATCCCGACAAAGGCACACACGATGCAGTACAGATAGCCCTTCATTCCCGCCGCAAACTGATCATCGCCGGGATCATCCAGGATGAAGCCTATTTTAATGAAAAAGTGGCGCCTTATATTGATGATGAGCAGATCATTTATATTGGCGCTGTAGGCGGGGAAGAACGGAGCCAGTTGCTTGGCAAAGCCAATGCCTTGCTCCATCCTATTCATTTCAACGAGCCTTTTGGCCTGAGCGTGGCAGAGGCCATGCTTTGCGGCACACCCGTTATTGCATATAACCGCGGTTCCATGCCGGAGCTCATCCGCGACCGGGAAACGGGTTTCCTCGTAAACAATTTACAGGAAGCTGCCGCCTGCATAGAAGATCTTACGCTGATTAACCGCCACCACTGTCACCTGCATGCAAAAAATAATTTCAGTGCAGACGCCATGACCGGGCAATACATTGATGTATATAATACATTGTAACGGCTATACGCCGTCTTCCTTGATCTGTGTGAGTAGTTTTTCGAGGTTAACGGTGGCAAAGCCTGAGGCATAATCAGAAAGGCCGTAAGGAATGATCAGTTCATCGTTGTGGATAATAGATCCGCAGGAATACAGTACATTGGGCACGTAGCCTTCCCTTTCATCTTTGTTGGGCATGAGCAGGGGTTCGCGTAAGCGGCCTATTTCCTTTGCAGGGTTTTCCAGGTCCAGCAGGCTGGCGCCAATACAGTAGGTACGCATGGGACCTACGCCATGTGTAATTACCAGCCATCCATCGGGGGTTTCAATAGGGGAACCGCAGTTGCCCACCTGTACAAACTCCCAGGCATACTTAGGTGTATGAAGGATCTGCGGGTTTTCCCAGATATTAATTTTGTCGGAGTACATGATATACCCGTTAATGCCGTCGATCCGGGAAATCATCACGTATTTGCCGTTGATCTTACGGGGAAAGAGCGCGAGATTCTTGTTCTGCGCTCCTTCTCCGTAAAGCGGCATGATCTTGAAATTATAAAAGTCTTTTGTTTGCAGCAGTTTTGGCTGGATGGTGATACCATCATATGCCGTGTAAGTGGCATAATAGGTAACGCTTCCGTTTTCGCTGGTATATTTTACAAAGCGGGCATCTTCAATACCCCTGCTTTCTGCTTCTGAATAAGGAAAAATAACGCGGTCGGACAGATCGGTATCCAGTGAAAAGTTCAGCTCGTAATAGGAATCCGCCAGCCATAATACCCTTTCCAGCCCTTTTTTAAGGAGATGATCTACCTGGAAGCGTTGTTGCATTTCCCGGATCACCTTTTTAAGGGCGAGGTATTCAAACTGGTCTGGCAGGGAGTTCTGTATTTCACGCATTACGGAGTCCGGCAAACGGATGGATACGGCATTCTGAAAGAATGTTTGTTTATGGTAGAGGGAGTTGCGGATAATTTCCGCTTCATCTACATAATTGCCGGGTGCTATCAGTGAAATTTCATTGTTCTTATCGATAATGCCGGACCGGAAAGCAATGGAAGATACGTGTCCTTCGCCTACTGCGCGGAAGCTCATGATCACGCGTTTTTGTCCTTCTTCCAGCCCGCTCTGGTCTACGTCTTCCACAAGGGAGGGATTGAAAAAAGCGGCGGATTCTATGGAGTATTCGTTGGTGAAATAAGAACCGGTGAGCAATTTGCGTTTGTGCGAGAGTGCTTCGTAGTCGATCTGCAAACCGGGAAACAGGTGTCTCAGCCGGTCTGCATGCCGCTCAAATATCCTGGTAATGTTCCGGTGACGCCGGGAAAATTCTCTTAGTATAGGCATGATCGTTACATTCACTTCAGCGTCGCTCATGGCGGCTACCTGTTGAATGATGGACTTGGCCCTGGCCTCCCCGTTAAAAAAAAACCTGGCTACTACCCTTTTAAGATCAGGATAAATCTTGGTACTCTTCCGCTCTATGGACAATCGCATGGTTATCTTGTTTGTTAAATACTGAATCCGTCTTCCAGGACAACTCCCTTTTTAACAACAACAATGCCGTCTTTTACTGTATATTTTTCGAAGTCCCCGTCTGCTAAGTGTTTCCCGCCGTTTATATGTACGCCGTTACCGATGCGGCAGTTTTTATCAATGATGGCATTATTGATCACACAATTTTCGCCGATGCCCATTAAAGGCCGTCCTTCTGCGCGGGATCTTCCAATTTCGTCGAGTGTTTCGTAATAGTCGCTACCCATGATATAGGCATTGCTGATTTCGCTGCCTTTGCCAATGCGGGTACGGATGCCCACTACCACTCTTTCCAGTTTGTTTGCCATAATAATACAACCGTCTGCTATCATTGTTTTCTCCATATGGCCGGAAATTTTTGTAGGCGGCAACATACGGGCGCGGGAGTAAATGGTTTGTGACTCATCAAAAAGGTTAAATAAAGGAATTTCATCGGTGAGACCGATATTGGCTTCGAAGAAAGACTGGATATTACCGATGTCTGTCCAGTAGCCTTCATATTGATAACTGTAGATACGGCGTTTGTTTTCGATGGCCTGCGGGATAAGCTGTTTACCAAAGTCCGCCGCTTCCGGTTGTGCATTCAGCATGTCGAACAGCACCTGGCGGCTGAAGATATAAATACCCATGCTGGCGAGGTATACCCGGCCTTCTTTCTGCATTTCCTCGCTTACTTCCGATGCCCATGGGGGCAGCACCGCCTGGGAAGGTTTTTCTGTAAAGGAAACAATAGCGCCTTCTTCATTTTCCTTTAAAATACCAAAATCAGAAGCATCCCTGGCGCTTACGGGAATAGTGGCAATGGATATTTCTGCACCCGTGTCAATATGGTGCTTTATCATCTTCCTGAAATCCATCTGGTACAGCTGGTCACCGGATAAAATGAGTATATATTCAAACTCAAAATTCTCCATGTGATGAAGGCATTGCCTTACGGCATCTGCTGTTCCCTGGTACCAGGTGGGATTATCGGGGGTTTGTTCCGCTGCCAGTATATCCACAAACCCCTTATCAAAGTTGCTGAAGTGGTAGGTGTTTTTAATATGCTTGTTCAGGGAAGCGGAATTGAACTGCGTTAATACAAAGATGCGGTTCAGTTCTGCGTTCAAACAATTGGAGATAGGAATATCCACCAGTCTGTATTTACCTGCCAGGGGCACCGCTGGTTTGGAGCGGCGACGGGTAAGCGGATACAGGCGGGTGCCGGCCCCTCCTCCAAGAATAATGGATATTACATCTTTCGTCATAATGGGAATTGGTTTTAGAAGGTCATCACTCAATTATTCTTTACTATTTCATACTCCTGTACATGTCCAGGTACCGCTGTGCGGAACTGTCCCAGGAATTATCAATGTTCATGCCTCTTAGCCGTACTTCGTCCAGGTGTTTGGAGTCGCGGTACAATTCGATGGCGCGCTTTACGGAGTAACAAACATCCCAAACGCTGGCCTGGTTAAAGCGGATGCCTACGCCATCCTTGTCGCCGAAGTCGATGACCGTATCTTTCAGGCCGCCGGTACTACGCACTACCGGAACGGTTCCATAACGCAGGGCATACATCTGGTTAAGCCCGCAGGGTTCCACCCTGGAGGGCATCAACAGGAAATCGCTGCCGGCATATATCTGATGGGATAACGATTCGTCGTACCCGATATGTACATTAAAGCCGTAGCTTACCACGGCGCGGGTTTGTTGCAATGACCATTCAATATGAGGTTCCCCGCTCCCCAATACGAGGAAATTTACTTCTCCTGGCAATTCATGCAGGGTGCGGCCAATTATTTCCGGCAGGAGGTCCGCGCCTTTATCGCCTACCAGGCGGCCAATAAAGGATATCAGCGGTAAGGAAGCGTCCAGCCCGAAGCGTTCGCACAGGAGCTGTTTATTTTCTTTTTTCCCGGTACTTACCGTATCTGTGTCATAATTGAGCGATAACATCCGGTCTGTGGAAGGGTCCCATACCACGTTATCGATCCCGTTCAGGATGCCCACCATTTTGGCTCTTTCCTGGTTGATAAGCGCTTCCAGGCCATTGGCATTGGAATACAGTTCCTCCAGGTAGCCGGGCGACACGGTAGTAACGCGCCAAACACACTTAATGGCGGATGCCAGCGGATTAATGGCCCCGCCCCAGTCGAGCATACCGGACTTCCACAGGTCGAAAGACGGGATCAGGTATAGTTTATCCCATCCAAACTGGCCCTGGTACTGTGCATTATGAATAGTAAGCGCCGTAGGAATGCTCTTCAGCCGCTCATATTTATAACCATAATTAAGCAGGAACGGGATTAACCCAGTGTGATGATCGTGGCAATGGATCACGTCCGGCTGGTGCTGCCATTCGTTGATCCAGTCCAGTACAGCGATCTGGAAGGCCAGGAACCGCTCCGTATCGTTGGGATAGCCGTAAACGCCGGGGGTATCCAGCAAACCGGGGATGTCTACCAGGTACAGGTCGAATCCCAGCTCGTTGCTGCGCTCCTTTATCACGTTAAAGTGGTACCAGTTGTGCCCTAGCCACATACCGGCCTGGTGTACCACATCAAATTCATGGGTGTGGTAATATTTATTCCTGTAGGCCGGTATCACTACTTTGGCAAAATTGCCTAACTGGTGCTGGTATTTGGGCAATGCCCCCACCACATCACCTAGTCCACCTACTTTGGCTACCGGGTAACATTCCGCGCTGACGTGTAATATCTCCATGCTGTTAAATTGATAATCCTTATTAAGTTAAACTGGAAAAATAAGAAAACAAAGACTTCGCGATGATTTTTTAATGATTATTCTGATTATCCTCTCCGGCGGGAACAGGAGCCGTTGTGATCCTTTATATTTGTAACAGCAATTGTTATGTGTTTCACCTCTAAACGCTGAATGCTCATGGATTTTGGCCGTGTTCCCGAAGATATGCTCATGGACATTGATTTTAAACTGCCTGCAGAACCTGTTTTCAACAAAAAGATCCTGAAAGGCAAACCCGTGAAAAAACCGCAGGCCTGGCTGGGATGCGCCAAATGGGGCCGGAAAGAGTGGATCGGGAAAATTTATCCCAAAGGCACAAAGGAATCCGCCTTCCTGGGCGAATATGTAAAACATTTCAACAGCATTGAGCTGAACGCTACCCATTACCAGATCTATGGCCCGGAAACCATTTCCAAATGGGATGAAAAAGCAAAGGGCATGGATTTTAAATTCTGCCCCAAAGTGCCACAGGCCATCAGTCATTTTAGCAACCTGGTGAGCTCCGGACCTAAAACCACCGCCTTCCTCGAAGGGGTGCTGGCCTTTGGTAAACACCTGGGACCCATTTTTTTACAATTGAGTGATAAATATGGCCCGGCCAAACGGGAATACCTATACGAATATCTCGCTTCTTTGCCCACCGACCTGCAATTTTTCGTGGAATTGCGCCATAAAGAATGGTATGAGAACGAGGCCATACGGCTGGAATTATACGAAAAGCTGAATAAACTCAATGTGGGCCTCATTATTACCGATACCGCCGGCAGACGGGATGTAGCGCATATGCACCTTACCATCCCGAAAGTATTTATCCGCTTTGTAGGCAACAGCCTGCACCCAACGGATTATACCCGGATCGACGATTGGGCCAACCGCATCAAATATTGGCTGGACAATGGTTTGAAGGAGCTGTACTTTTTTATGCATATGCACGATGAAGCCACCTCGCCGGAACTGGCGGTGTATCTTATCGACAAGCTGGAAGCCGTTTGCGGGATAGACGTAAAAAAGCCTCAATTTGTAAAAGAATAGCGCTTTTTTTTACGAATACATTACAAGTGGTGAAAAAGACGGACTGAAATATTAATTTCGCCCTCTCAAAACAGGTTTTTACCATGATGCGCGACAAGCTAGAGCAATTAGCCGGGAAACTGGAAGGCACGCTTTATACAGATGATACCATGCGGACACTTTATGCCACCGATGCATCGGCATACCGTGAGATGCCGCTGGCAGTAGCTATTCCGCAGCATATCGACGATCTAAAGACACTGATCAGCTTTGCGCGTGAAAATAAAACATCCCTCATACCCCGTACCGCCGGTACTTCGCTGGCCGGGCAGGTAGTGGGAAACGGGATCATCACCGACGTATCACGCACTTTCACCAAAATACTGGAATTTAATAAAGAAGAAGGATGGGTACGTGTTCAACCCGGCGTTATCCGCGATGAACTGAACATGTTCCTGAAACCGCATGGGTTTTATTTTGGCCCCGAAACCTCCACTGCCAACCGTGCCATGATCGGCGGTATGGTGGGCAACAACTCATGCGGCTCCAACTCCGTAGTATACGGCAGCACCCGCGAGCACCTGCTGGAAGTAAAAGCCCTGCTCAGCAACGGCGAAGAAGTGACCTTCGGCAGCATGGACGCGGAAACCTTCCACCGGAAATGCGAAGGCCCCGATACACTGGAAACCCGGATCTATAAACAGATCCGTACCAGCTTGAGCAACCACAGCTACCAGGAAGAGATTAGGAAAGAATTTCCGAAAAAAAGCATCCCCCGCCGCAATACCGGCTACGCCGTGGATATGTTGCTGGAAACAAGCCCTTTTACCGCCGGTACGGAAGACTTTAACTTCTGTAAACTGATTGCCGGCTCAGAAGGAACCCTGGCCTTTCTTACAGAAATCAAACTGCATGTAAACCCGCTCCCTCCAAAAGAAACCGGCCTGCTTTGCATACATTTTAATAATATAGATGAATCGTTGCGGGCCAATGTGCTGGTGATGGACTATAAACCCAGCGCCAGTGAGCTGATTGACCACTACATCCTGGAATGCACCAAGGACAATATTGAACAAAGCAAGAACCGCTTCTTTGTACAAGGTGATCCAGGCGCTATCCTGGTGGTGGAATTTTGCCGTAACACCCGCGAAGAGATCACCGAAATTGCCGGCAGGCTGGAAGCCACCCTGCGCGCCGCCGGACTTGGATATCATTTCCCCCTGCTGTTTGGCAACGACACCAAAAAGATATGGGCGCTCCGCAAAGCCGGTCTGGGTTTGCTCAGTAACCTCCCCGGCGACGAAAAGGCCGTGCCGGTAATTGAAGATACCGCTGTGGCCGTAGAAGACCTCCCGGACTTTATCCGCGACTTCAACGATATACTGGCGCAATACAAACTATACGCCGTACACTATGCACATGCGGGCAGTGGTGAGATCCACCTCCGTCCCATCATCAACCTGAAAACAGCAGAAGGAAATTTACTGTTCCGTAAAATCGCGGAAGAAATTGCCACCCTCGTAAAAAAATACCATGGCTCCCTCAGTGGGGAACATGGCGACGGCAGGCTGAGAGGCGAGTTTATAAAACAGATGGTGGGCGACAAAAACTATGAACTGCTCCGCCAGATCAAATATACCTGGGATCCTGAAAACATTTTCAATCCCAACAAAATTGTAGACACGCCATCCATGAACACGATGCTGCGCTACACACCAGGGCAGAAAGCCCCGGAGCTGAAAACCAT
>NZ_DATMTE010000733.1:0-7121 GCF_035564935.1 Chitinophaga sp.
CGAATCAGACGTTTTTATTATTTCACCAGGCAATTTTGCAGTCATTCGAATTTGATTCAAAACACAAAGCCACCTTTTTCCGTAGCAATGATAACTGGCAGCGTGGCCGGGAAATCATCCTGGAAGCAGATAATCAACCCCGCAAAGCAGAACCCCTGCTGATGGCGGACACTGTGATTGCTGCTGCTGTAAAAGACCCAAATCAGAAATTTATCTATCTCTACGATTTCGCCAAAAACTGGTCGTTCCTCGTAGAACTCATCGGCGTTTCCAAAGATGAAAACAGTAAAATAACTTATCCTGCCTGCGTACGCAAAGAAGGTCTTGCGCCCAGTCAATACGGTACCAAAGGCCTGGTAGGCGATAAGCTCGTGGAAATGGAAGAAAAATACGACCTCAACAAAGAAGGTATGGATGCGGAAGGATTCGGTGAAGAAGGAGAAGAAAGCGACGCAATGGGCGGCGATGGAGCAGAAGAATTTGGGGGAGAAGAAGAAAATAACTTTTAAATAATACCATCAGTCATTTTAGGGACCTGTTTATTTTTTGCAGACATCATCCGTTTCACCCGCTTTGCTGAAATGGCCCCGTCTCCGGAAAAATAAACAGGTCCCTAAATATTTACCGCCACTATATGCAAAAAACTGTCATCATTATTGCAGGCCCTACTGCTTCAGGTAAAACGGCTTTGTCTGTTCAAATGGCGCAGCTGTTTAACACAGCGGTGATCTCTGCAGATTCCCGGCAGTGCTACCGCGAAATCAGTATCGGTACGGCAAAGCCTTCCCGGGATGAATTGGCGGCAGTTCCTCACTACTTCATCGACTCGCACAGCATCCGCGAAGAAGTGAATGCAGGCGTGTACGAAAAACTGGCGCTCGGTTATGCCGGTGAAATCTTTGAAAAGAATGATATCGCCATCATGTGCGGTGGCACCGGCCTTTATATCAGGGCCTTTGCGGAAGGCATCGACGACATGCCACCCATTGCGCCCGGCATCCGCACCCGGCTGAATGAACAGTATACATTGCACGGCCTTTCCTGGTTGCAGCAGCAACTGCAGGAACGCGATCCCGGCTTTTACGCCATCGCAGAAACCCAGAACCCACAACGCCTCATCCGCGCACTGGAAGTGCTGGACGCCACCGGCCGCTCTATTACCACTTTCCGCAGTGCTACCCGCTCCCCCCGCGATTTCCGGATGATCAAAGTAGGCATCACCCTGCCAAAAGAACTGCTTCATCACAACATTCACCACCGCGTGGATGCCATGGTACAGGCGGGATTGGTAGAGGAAGTCCGCGCTGTAATGCCCTACCGAGGGCACAACGCACTCCGCACCGTAGGCTACCAGGAAATATTCAGCTTCCTCGATGGCTACATCTCCCTGGATCAGGCCATTGATGATGTGAAAACGCATACCCGCCAATATGCAAAACGGCAACTCACCTGGTTCAGAAAGGATCCCGCATTCCAATGGTTCGATCCCCGCGATCCGGCAGCTATCATCGCTTATGTGCAGCAACAGCTGGCACGCTAAGCCCGGTAAGCCCCGCGCAGGAACCAGCCATGGCGGCAACGCGCCGGTAGGCATCTCACAAAAAATAATTACGGACAACCACTGTACTGAAACCGAACATTTAGGATAAATATAAAATATGTAAGTCTCTTGTATTTAAAAGCCCTGTAACATGGCATTTTCTTAGCAGCCCCGTGTTTGCACCGCTCACGAAATATTTGCGTATGTTCAAAAATTACCTGAAAACCGCCTGGCGTCATCTGCTGAAGAACAAGCGTTTTACTATCCTCAATCTCATCGGCCTGTCTACCGGTCTCGCCTGTACGTTGCTGATCTGTTTATGGGTATATGATGAACTCCGGATCGATCACTTTCATAAAAATGACCGCCGCCTTTTCCAGGTAATGGAAAACCAGCCGCACGAAAAAGGTATCACCACAGCCAACGGAACACCCGCACTGCTGGCTGCCACATTGAAGGCAAACATGCCTGAAGTGGAAAATGCCACTGTATGTACGCCGCCATCATGGTTCCCGAAAATCGCACTCACTGCGGGCAACAAAATCGCTAAATCAACTACGGTATTCGCCGGGCAGGAATATCTCCGGGTATTTTCATATCCTTTGCTGCAAGGCAATGCGGCGCAGGTATTACAGGACAAAAACAGCATCGTGATATCTTCCGCGCTTGCACGGACTTTATTCGGCACTACTAACGCAACCGGGAAAACCATCACCTGGCAGCTGGATCAGTTCAAAAGGGTCAGTACCGTGTCTGGTGTGCTGGATGAACTGCCGGCCGGCACTTCCACATCCTTCGATTGCCTGCTGCCTTTCGACGCTTTCCGGGAAATCATGAACATCACCGCGCTGGATCCGCAAGGACCGTTTAATACCTTCCTGGTGATGAAGGAAGGCGCCAACATCCCCGCATTCATGCAAAACTGAGCCGCTTCATGACCGGCCTCACCCAGGGCAGCACCACGCAGCGCGATGTGTTCCTGCAACGCTACAGTGATTTGTACCTGCATGGCAATTTTGAGAACGGTGTGGCCTCCGGCGGCAGGATCAGTTATGTAAAACTGTTTTCGCTCATCGCACTTTTTATATTGCTAATCGCCTGCATCAACTTTGTAAACCTCTCTACTGCACAGGCTTCCGGAAGGATGAAGGAAATGGGTATTCGCAAAACAATAGGTGCCAACCGCCTGGCGCTGATCATACAATACCTCGGCGAGTCTATGCTGATGACCATGCTCTCCCTGGTGCTCGCATTGCTGCTGGTGGCGCTGTTGCTGCCGCAATTCAACCATATTACAGGTAAGGCCTTATACTTTTCACTGAATGGAGGCATGACAGGTATCCTCGTTGCCATAACGCTGCTCACAGGTATACTGGCGGGCAGTTACCCGGCGCTGTACCTTTCAGGTTTCAACCCATTACCGGTGCTGAAGGGAAAAGTACCGGGATCACCCGGCCAATTGCTGGCCCGCAAAGGACTGGTGGTATTCCAGTTCACACTCTCGGTGTTGTTTATGGTGGCCGTAATAACAGTATATCAGCAGATAGCTTATGTGCAGCATAAAAATCCGGGTTACGACAAAGACAACGTGGTATATTTTGATGTAGAAGGAAAAGTGCCGCAGCATATCCCCGGATTCCTGGCGGAGCTGAAAAAGATACCCGGCGTGGTGAACGCATCCGCCATGGTAGGAAACGTGTTAGGTGCGCCTTCCACAGGATGCACCTGGAAGGGCAGGGGCATTGACGAAACAATTATGTGCCGCCCGTTCCTGGTGAACTATGATATGATAGAAACACTGGGCATAGAAATGGCGGCCGGCAGGTCTTTCTCCCGGGATTATGGTGCGGATGACTCCAGGATCATTTTTAATGAAGCGGCTATCAAAGCCATGGGAATTGAAAATCCCGTAGGTAAGGTGATTGAATTTAATGGCATGAAAACAGAGATAGCAGGCGTTGTAAAGAACTTTCATTTTCAATCCATGCACGAAACCATCAGCCCTTTATTTTTCCGGCTGGATTCCCTGAACAGTACAGTAATGGTAAAGGTAAAGGCAGGGCAAACGAAAGCCGTGCTGGCTGCACTGGCTGCTTTCTATCAACATTATAACCCCGGGTTTACATTCGATTATAAGTTCCTCGACCAGGATTACCAGGCGCAATATATAGCAGAGAAAAGAGTAGCGGCTTTATCAGAATATTTTACTGCACTTGCCATCCTGATCTCTTGTCTTGGCCTCTTCGGCTTAGCCGCCTTTACCGCGGAAAGCCGGCGCAAGGAGATCAGTATCCGTAAAGTACTGGGCGCTACGGCCTCCCATGTGATGATGATGCTTTCCGGTCAATTCCTGCGGTCGGTATTGATAGCGGTACTGATTGGTTTACCGCTGGCATGGTATTGCATGAACCGGTGGTTACATAGTTTTGCTTATCATATTGAGATGAATGTGGGAATATTCCTGCTGGTGGGCATTACTATTGTCGGAATTACCTTGCTTACGGTAAGCTTTCAGGCAATACGGGCAGCACTGGAAAACCCGGTGAAGAACCTGAAGGTGGAATAAAGTGATGGTGGTATGACAGGATTACATTGATTTAACTGATAAAAAAAGTCCGGGTGCAATTACACCCGGACTTTTTTTATAGGATATGATGTTGGTTAGAATTTGAATCCTACAGTAAGCAGGATATTACTCCTGGTATAGTCGAGCGTAGCGGCTGCAGGGCTCAGTGCAGCTTCATACACTGTATAAGGCTGATACCTGTCTTTGCCCTGTGTATAGCTGTAAGTAGCATCTACATAAAGCCCTTTGTTACGGAAGCCAATACCACCGCTGTAAACTTTGCGGGAAGCATTTACGCCAGCGTTATAGGCATCGTCGCTGTATGGGTTGCCGTAGGAAGCAAAACCTGCTCTTACCGCATATATGGACATAAATTTCACCTCTGCGCCTACACGAATATTGGAGGTAGATTTATAAACAGCGCTGATGTTATCGTTCAGGCTTTTTTCCCCGGCCCTGTCGTCTTTCATCCTGAATTTTCCTGAAGGAGTATTCACGAACTCGTAGTCGGCAGTAATAAAGCCCTGTGTACTCTGTGGTTCCTGCAGGTTACCAAAAAAGTAGGAGGCGCCGGCAGCTGCACGTAAAGGCGCAGTATAGTTGTAATCATATTCTACAGGGTAACCTTGTGTTTGATCAAACGAACTGGAGATTACTTCACCCGCGCCATCTTCTATATCTGAGTGAAGTTCAGAACTGTAGCTGTCGTGAAGGGAATACCAGGTAGGGGTAACGAAGGTACCGCCCAATCTGAAGTGGTCGGTAACTTTATAGAGGATACCAATTTTACCGCCAACACCGAGGCCGGTACGTTTCAGGTCCTTGTAGTAATCGAAGTAGCCGAAGTTGTTGCCTTTATCGCTGCTGGCATCATCTTCCGACCAGGAAAGCGATTCCTTATAATTAATGCTGGGCAGGTTCAGGCTGGCGCCTATATAGAGGCGATCGCCATAATTTCCGCCAACAGCAAAGGTATATTCGTTCATACCGCCTTCAGTTTTCAGCGTACCTCTTTGCTGTATGCCTTCGGTAAGTCCGCCTATTTGCCTGGAAGGGGAAGCGAGGGTCATCGGTTGTTTATTGCCGGTAGTAGGCTGGTAATCTGCCAGTAAGCCGGTAGTGAACCCCAGATCAGCGCCCAGCGCCTGTGTGGCGGAGCTGCCGTCGAAGATGTCATCTACAAAACGGTCGGAATAAGATGATTTTGTATTATGGCCTGCAATGGCAATTTCGTTGTTGTAATTGGCGATACGGTCCATACCCAGTGAAAAGGTAATATTGTTCCAGGTACTGCTGCCGTTGTTTTTATTGGTAGCCATAATCAATCCTATGGAGGGCAACTGGAAATTGCTGCGGTTACCTTTATTATCAAGCTGGGCATTTCCCAGGTAACTGGAAGTATTTTGAGAGATGCCTACGCCACCCGAAATATGAAATTCACCGGTTTTGAAGATGGCAATACCTGCCGGGTTAATATGAGCGGATGAATAGTCTCCTCCAAGTCCAACGCCGGCGCCGCCCAATGCCTGTGTTCTGGCTGTACCGTGAGGTTGCTGCGGGGAATAAAGTAATGCGTCGTTGGAACTCTGGCCAAGGGCTGTCACAGATATAAACAAGCCGCCTAAAAGAGGATAAAGTCTTTTAATCATAATCTGTATTCTTAAAATGAGATTGCTGCAGGTTAATTAATGGTCGCTAACCTATGCTGCGATTAGTATAACGTGCTGAACTGGCAAAACGTGTGCGAGATAAAAAAATAAGCGTAGGTTTTTAGGCTACGCTTATCTAGTTGATGATTTTTATGATCAACGGCCTCCTCTGGATGGACGGCTGTAGCCACCACCACCTCCGCCGCCGGAGTTGCCACCGCCTACACGGCCACCGCCGGAACTAGGTGTGTAACTTGGAGCCGGGGTAGGAGCAGGTCTGCTGTATTCAGTTCTCTGCGGACGGGAATAGTTATTACCGCCGTTATTGTTGCTGTTCTGGTAAGTAGGTCTTGTAACAGGCCTTTCAGAACTGGACTGCTGGAATACACGGCGCGGTCTTTCACCGGTTGATGTACCGCCATTGGCAGGTTGGAAAGTACCGGTCCGGGAAGGACGGGTATAACCGCCACCGCCAGTACCGCCGCTATTGGTATATTGAGTTCTGCGAACGCGTTCGTTGCCGCCTCTTACAGATCCGTAGGAGTTGGAAGGACGGGTCACATAATGGCCGTAGTATCCGCCGCCACCGTAGTAACCGCCGTGGCCGTAGTAACCGCCGCCATAATATGGATAATAGTAAGAAGGCCAGTAGCTGCCTACGTATGGGTAACCCCATCCGCCGTAGAAGCCGGTGCTCCATGGGCTATAGAAACCACCCATTCCCCAGCCCAAACCAAGGCCGAAAGAAGGGCCGTAAAAACCACCATACGGGTAACCATAACCAAGGCCAAGTCCCCAGCCGCTGCCGTATCCCAGTCCAAAGCCGCTGCTCATGTACAGGTTGGAAGCTGCATTATAGCCATCCCAGTAATCGCCTGAATAGTTACTGCCACTGCCAAAACGGTTTAAACGACGCTGGTAATCGCCCTGGTCGTCATCCTGGTAAGTTACATAGGTACCGCCATCATCCTGGGTGCCTTCTACATAGTTGGCATCATTTTCATCCTGACGGCTGTTGCCGTTAGAACCATTGCTGGAGGCATAGGTACGCTGCTCCTGACGCGGAGAATAGTATACATCATCCGGGGTCTGAGCCGTTTTATAGGTACTGGAACACGCCCCCAGTGCGAGCGATGCTGCCAGTCCAATGTATATTATAGGCTTCATTTGAAATATGTTTTAAGCGTGATTCGTATAGTAAATTTACTTCTTTTTAACGGATTTAACAGGAAGAAAGTTACAATAACACAGGCTACGTTATATTATTTTATGATAAGTGTTTGCAACGTTATGTTTTTCATCTATGTTTGTGGAATTTCTTCGTGATATAAATCGGACAAAAACTAAGCCAATCCGGCCTCTGGCA
>NZ_DATMTE010000734.1:0-8377 GCF_035564935.1 Chitinophaga sp.
ATCCTTTAAATTCCGACACTTGCTTACTATTATTACTGTTTATATCTTTAAGTCGAATTGAATATAAAGATAAAAAATAGAACCGCACAAATTTTAAATCTACTGAGTTGTACGCCAGCCTGAATGATAAGGAGCTATGGATCAAGGTAGTGGAAGGCGATAAGCATGCATTGTCTTTCATTTATACACAGCATTTCCCCGCACTGTTCAACTATGGCATGAAAGTTCACGCAGATGAAACCATCGTAAAAGATTGTATCCACGATCTTTTTGTAACGCTGTGGTTCAGCCGGGAACGTTTGTCCATTACTGATACTATCCGTTTTTACCTGCTGGCCAGTCTTAAAAGAAATATTCTCCGCAGCCTGAAACCCCTTTATGTGCCCCGGATGTTTGACCAGTCGATGGACAAAGCCGACTTCAGCACTAACCCGGAACACATTATTATGGACAGGGAATCGGAAAAGGAACAGCAGCAGAAACTGGTAAAGGTGATCAACCAGCTGCCCCGGCGGCAGCAGGAAGTATTGCACCTGCGCTATTTCCAGGGGCTGGATACAAAGGAAGCAGCCGCGCTGATGTCGCTCAGTGTAAACGCCACTTATGTACTGTTATCGCAGGCGCTGCGTTTCCTGAAAAAGCACAGCGATAAGCTGGTCACCCTCTTTTTATTATGGCCATTTTAATGAGTGTAGAACAGACAATTGAAGGAAGACGGGAAAAAAATAAAAAAAAGTAGCAACGGAACGCTAAGATTTTAACAGCGGTTTGCTTTACACTATAAGTATTGAAGATGAGATTCAGGAAATTCACTATTTCAGATTTTTTGCAGGAGCCTTCTTTCCGGAGCTGGGTGCTGGATAACGATGCCACCGCCGCTGCTTTCTGGGAGGAATGGATGCGCAGCAATCCGGATAAACGTGAAGAAGTGATGCAGGCCAGGCAATGGCTGCAGGTAATAGGCACACCCGACCGGGTACCTGGCGCCGATGCAGCAACGGATACCTGGAACCGCATTACGCAAACGATCGATAGAACAGAACAATCGGGTAAACGGGGCATCTTTGCCCTGCAACCGGTAGTTGATACCATAAAAAGCAGGCGATGGCTGCCTTATGCGGCGGTGCTGGCCGGTATTGCAGTGTTGTATGCGGCTGCCTTCTTTCTTTTCTCCGGCGGGGAAATACACCAGGCCACTGCTATGGGAGAACTGAAAACCATATGGCTGCCCGACAGCTCGGAAGTGCGGTTGAACGTAAATTCTTCCGTGAAATATGCGGATAAATGGAATGAGGAAGATGCCCGCGAGGTATGGATCGAAGGAGAAGCGTTTTTTACGGTAACGCATAAACGTAATCATCAGCGTTTTATAGTGCATACACGCGATATGGACGTGCAGGTAACAGGCACCGCTTTTAATGTGAATACCCGGCGGGTGCAAACCCAGGTAGTACTAAACAATGGCGTGGTGAAACTGGCGCTGCGCCCGCACGGACGTGATACCGTAGCGCCTATTATCATGAAGCCGGGTGATATGATCACATATTCAGCCACCACCAATGAGCTGACCAATAAGAAAGTAGACCCGGAAGTTTATTCTTCCTGGCAAAGTAAAAAGCTATTGTTTACAGATACGCCGGTTACGGAGGTGATTAAATCCCTGCAGGACAACCTGGGCATCACTATTGAGCTGGAGGAAGAAAGCCTGGGCCGGCAAACATTTACAGGAACAGTACCTACAGATAATGTAGACATATTTTTCAAAACATTATCCAGATCGTTACAGGTAACCGTTACGAAAACGGGCGCCCATACATACAGGATCAACCAACAGTAGTATTAAACTGATATCATAAACAATGCCTTGCCCGCCGCATCCGGGAAGGGAAACTTATGTACCAATGGAATTATAATCAGCCATCATAAACGAGGTAAGAATTATTCAACCAACCTAATCTATTGCTATGATAGAATTTTACGCCAGGCGTGCTGGCGGAAGCATGGCTATGGCCCTGCTGCTACAGCTTTGTGTGTTGCCGGCTACAGCGGCGCCTTTGCATCGTCAGCACGATAAATTGTATGCCACCGCCAGCCCGGTTACACAGCAGCAGCCGCTTCCCCTGAAGGAAGTATTTGCCATACTGGAAAACCGCTATAAGATACGCATCAACTACACCGGCAACACCATTAAAGACCTGAAAGCAACCGTTCCTGCGCCTAAATCAGCGGCAGTTAAAATGGAGGATTACCTGCACCATTTATTGTGGCCCTTAAACCTGGAAGTGGAAGAAGCAGGAACAAACAATTATATCATTTTCCGGAAAGAACCGGCGAAGCAGCCTGCACCCGGTCCAAAACAACAGGAAGCAGCAACGGCTGCACCGGTTCCTGCCACCGTAACCGAACCGGTAACGCATATGCCTGAAGCGCCTGTTCAACCACCGCTGAAAGGCCAGGTAACACAGGAAGACGGTGTGCCCATCCCCGGTGTAACGGTAATGGTGAAAGGTACCCGCATTGGCGTGCAAACCAATGCCGACGGACGCTTTGAACTGAAGGAGGCGCCTGATAATGCGATACTGGTATTCAGTTACATCGGGTTCAAAACACAGGAAATAAAAACCGGAAAACGTACTACCTTCGCCGTTACCCTGCTTACTGATATGCAGTCGCTGAAAGATGTGGTGGTAAACGGTTATCAGAATATTAAGAAAGATAATTTCACCGGGTCGGCTGTTACTATTACAGGAGAAGAACTGAAAAGGTTTAACCCGCAGAACATCCTGGCCAGTATACAATCGTTCGATCCTTCCTTTAAACTGGTAGAGAATAATTTCTCCGGCTCTAATCCCAATGCGCTTCCTAATATTAATGTAAGAGGCACTACCGCATTACCAACCGGGAAAACAACGGAGCTTACCCGCAACCAGCTCAACAGCACACCCAACCTGCCGCTGTTCGTGATTGATGGTTACCCGGTGCCAGTACAATCCGTATATGACCTTGATCCCAACAGGATTGCAGCAGTAACACTACTGAAAGATGCCGCCGCTACTGCGGTATACGGCTCCCGCGCCGCCAATGGCGTACTGGTGATCACCACCCGCCCGCCGAAAGAAGGGAAGCTATCACTCACCTATGGCTATGAACTCAACGTTACCACGCCCGATCTCACCGCCTATCACCTGCTCAACGGAGCAGAGAAGCTGGAGTACGAAAAACTGTCTGGAGTATACGAAAATGCACTGGGGCAGGGGCAGGACGAATTGCAGATGCAGTACTATGCCAAACGCAGGAATGTACTGGCCGGTGTAAATACCTACTGGCTGTCGCAGCCACTGGCCACCGATCTGGGTCATAAACATTCGGTAACCCTGGAAGGAGGATCGCAGGCGCTTAAATACATTATTGATGGCCGTTATCAAACCAATGCCGGCGTTATGAAAGGCTCAGGGCGCGATCGTTACAGCCTGGCCACCAACCTGCAATACAGCCTGAAAGATAACAAGGTATTGTTCCGCAACCAGTTCACCGTTTCACAGGTGAATGGCCGCGAATCCCCATACCGCGATTTCTCTACCTATGCCCGCATGAATCCCTATTTCCCTAAAACGGATGCTACCGGCAAACTGCTGCGCGAACTGGACAGATGGAACGTGCCCGATTACCAGACCAACGGGATGAAGCTCAATACGGTGCTGAACCCCATGTATGAAGCTACCCTGGCCAGTTTCGACAAATCGGAGTACCTGGAATTTACGGATGCATTTTCCGCAGAATATAATATCACCAGCACCTTAAGACTCCGTGGCGATTTCAGCTTAACAAAAAGACGCTCTACTGCCGATCAGTTCATTTCTCCCTATAGCAACGACTTCTTCGATAAAACCGGCGATGACCTGAAAGACCGTGGTACCTATGCTTTCAGCGACCGCGATGAAATCCAGTACAATGGTAACGTGGTATTGAGCTATAACAAAGGAATCGGCGATCACTTCTTTAACTCATCGCTTGGCCTTAATGTACAGGATGCCAAAAGCTCGCTGAAGATCTTTAAAGCACAGGGCTTTACCAACGACCGCTTTACGGATATCACCTTTGCCAGGACTTATGAAAAAGATAAAGCCCCTACCGGTGAAACCTATGAAGAGCGCCTGGCCGGCGCATTCGCAAGCATTAACTATTCTTACCAAAACCGTTTGCTGATGGACGCTACCCTGCGGGTAGACGGATCTTCGAAGTTCGGGGCAGATGCACGTATGGCGCCCTTCTGGTCGTACGGACTGGGATGGAACCTTCACAATGAAAAGTTTCTGCGCAATACTATTGTATCGCAGCTGAAACTGAGGGCTACCACCGGTTTAACGGGAGAGGTCTCTTTCCCTGCATACCTGTCTAACACTACGTATGAATATTATACCGGCGACTGGTACTCCACCGGGGTAGGCGCGCATTTTAAAGCGTATGGCAACTCCAACCTGAAGTGGCAGCGCACGCAAAACTACGACCTTGGTGCGGAGATTGGCCTGTTCCATGATCGCCTGTATATAGCCCCCCGCTATTATTATAAGCTCACAAAAGACCTGCTGGCAGACATCAACGTAGCGCCTTCCACTGGCTTTTACCAGTATAAGGAGAACCTGGGAGAAATGGTGAACAAGGGATATGAGTTCAACATCCGCGGCAACGTATACCGTAAGCGGGATATGTCGGTAAATCTTTATGCCAACATGGTGCATAACACCAACGTGATCACCAAAATCTCCAATGCACTGAAAGCATACAACGATGATATTGATAAGCAACAGAATGAAAAAGATGAACTGAAATCCTTATCGCTGCTGCGTTACAAAGAAGGACAGTCGATGAATACTATTTACGCAGTAAGATCACTGGGCATTGATCCTGAAAACGGTAAAGAAATTTTCCTGAACCCTGATGGCAGCAAAACCTATATCTATGACGTGAAAAATACGGTACCGGTTGGTGATCAAACGCCAAAGCTGGAAGGTTTTTTCGGGGGTAACGTAGTGTATAAGAACTGGATGCTGGAAGTGAGCTTCTATACTAAATTCGGCGGCGATTATTACAACCAGACATTACTGGACCGCGTGGAAAATGCAGACCCCCGGTTTAATGTGGATGCCCGCGTATTAACCGACCGCTGGAAGCAGCCAGGCGATGTTACCTTTTACAAAAACATTGCCGACCAATCGCTCACCAGGGCTTCTTCCCGTTTTGTACAAAAGGAAAACAGGATGGAATTTAAATCGCTCTATCTCTCTTATGAAGCGCCTGCCACTTTCTACAACCGTCTTAAAATGCGGAGCCTGCGCCTGTCGCTCAATATGAACGATATCGGCTACTGGTCTACCGTAGAAGCGGAAAGAGGTATTGACTACCCGTTTGCAAGAAGCTTCACTTTTTCACTTCAAACAAGGTTCTAAATCATTATATATGAAAAGATATTTAGTCCTCATTTTATTGTTCGCTACTTCCTGCAGTAAATGGCTGGACATTAAACCGATCTCGGAAGTTTCCGGAGATGAGCTGTTTCAAACGGAAGATGGCTTCAAAGATGCCGTGAACGGACTTTACAGCCTTTGCTTAAATGAAGAGATCTATGGCAAGGAACTGATGGGCGGATTACCGGATGTGCTGGCGCAGAATTACTCCGTTCCTGTTACCGATAACGCCGGTTACCGCCAGGCAGCTATGTATAATTATAAAGATAAAGAGCTGATAGGGAGGAAAGATAAGATCTGGCAAAGATTGTATGAAGTGATAGCCAACAGTAACCTGATTCTTTCTAAAGTAGATCAGAAGAAAAATATACTCTCCAATGTTAACTACGGGCTGATTAAAGGAGAAGCGCTGGCGATGCGCGCCTGGTGCCATTTCGATGCGCTGCGGTTATTCGCGCCATCTTTTGCAAGTAAACCTGCTGCCAATGGAGTGCCCTATGTAACGGAGTTTTCAAAGAATGCCGCCGCCATGCAAACCGTAACAGCCCTGCTGGATTCTGTGATCAAAGATCTTTCCGCTGCAAAGGAAATACTGCGTGGCAGTGATCCGATCCTGAATCCCGGTTATAAAGTAGGCTACATGATCAGGGATTCCACTACGGAAGACCAGGGCGAAATGTTTGTGCAGCAGCGCCGTCACCGGTTAAATTATTACGCGGTGTGTGGCGAGCTGGCAAGAGTATACCTGTATAAGAACGATAAGGTGAACGCCTTACAAAATGCACTCGAAATCATTGACGCTAAGAAGTTCCCATGGACGCGCCAGGAAGATTTCATGAATGGTAACGACGCCAAAAAAGACAGGATACTGTACAAAGAACTGGTATTCGGTTTTTATATGCCAAACCGCAAGGATGCCATGAACGACCTGTTCAGGAAAGGCAACGGGCAGGGATTGTTTATATCTGCTACAGAAGGAAAGAATATTTATGAAGTAGCAGGAGTAGGCGGGGAGGACTTCCGCTTTAAACAATGGTTCAGCGAACAATCCGTAACTACCGGCACTTACCTGCAACTGGAAAAATACAAACGTGCCGATGATAACCTGCATTATCTCATGGGGCCGGCATTGCGGCTGAGCGAAATTTATTACATCGCGGCGGAATGCACCTTTGCCAGTGACCCCGCTAAGGCATGGGACTACTTCAATGAAGTGCGCCTGCACCGCGGCATCGGGCCATACAGCGGCCCCGAAGATGCCCAGGGCTTCTATACGGAACTGCTGAAAGAAGCACGTAAGGAACTGTATGGAGAAGGACAGCTGTTCTATATGTATAAACGATTACACAGGCCTATACTCGGACTGGGCGGTAAACCGGTAGCCGCCTCGGATGGGGTGTTTGTACTGCCGCTTCCTGATGATGAAATCGCATACGGTAACCGATAAAACTTAGTACATGAAAAAGATAACAGCGATAAGTATGTTCAGCTGTCTCCTGCTGATGGCGTGCAAAAAGCAGGATGACCTGGTGTTCCGTGAGAATAGTAATGTTTATTTTGATTTTACGGATGATGCAAAGAATACCAGGGTAGATAGTTTCTTTTATTCTTTTGCCCTTTTCCCTGAAATATCAACAGATACCCTTTTACTCCCGGTAAGGATTTCCGGTGAACGGACGCCGTACGACAGGTGGTTTAAGGCAAGCATAGTGGCTAATGGCTCTACCGCCACAGCCGGACTGCATTACAAGGCGCTGGATACGGCGTATAAGATCCCCGCGGATTCAGGCAAGGCTTACCTGCCACTTATCATTTACGGCACCGATCCGCTGCTGCTCGATACTTCCGTGGTGCTTAAACTGAAGATTGCGGCTTCCTCTTCTTTTGGTAACGACTTCCCTTCCTATGACACCGCGAAGGTCACTTTTTCCAACCGGCTGGAACAGCCGCTGTGGTGGGTGGTATGGGAAAATGACCTGGGCGTTTATTCCCGCGTGAAGCACGAACTGTTTATCCGCACTTCCGGTACTACGGAGTTACAGCTGGATAACAGCGACTGGCAATCCACCCCGAAAACGCTGTTTTACCTGCGCCAGTTCCGCGCTTTTATGATGGATCCTATTGCCCGTACCGCTGATTATAAAGACAAAGGCTACGCGATAGGACAGGAGCCTGATGGCACTTATTATTTCTATAATACAGGTAATCTCAATAAAAAATATCCACTGGAATACAGCGCCGCCGATGGCAGGTATTATTTTCATGATGAACATGGTAACCGGATAGTACCACAATAACCAAAATCGCATTCGCATATGAAACATACATTTCTATATATCATTGGCATGCTGGTATTGTTCACCGCCTGCTATAAAGACAAAGGCAATTACGATTACCACCCGCTGGCAGAGCCGGTGATCACGCAGCTGGACACTGCATATACCGCTGTAGTGGGAGATAGTTTTATTATATCGCCTAAAGTGGTACTGGCTTCCGGTAATAAAAATTACCAGGGATTATGGAAGATCTCCGTTCCCGGGCAGATGGGTACGAAGGATTACACCGGCCAGGAACTGCGGATCGTATTCGGTTTGGGCGCATCGCGTTATCCTGCGGTGTATATCGTGTATGATAGTATTACGGAGATGAAATACTATTATAAATTCGTGATCAACGGAACGGCTACATTTACCCGTGGTACCATTGTGCTGAGCGATGACCTTACATCTTCCAAAATATCTTTTATTAAAGAAGATGGTACTGTACAACCCGATGTATACACCAACATTAATCACGATACCCTTCCTGCCGGCGCATTGCAGCTTACCATGATGAAGAACGTTAACTATGGTAATCTCATTACCGGTTACTGGGCTACCTTCAAAACAGGAGGCGTTTATATTGATCCGAAT
>NZ_DATMTE010000735.1:0-2696 GCF_035564935.1 Chitinophaga sp.
TTGCCTTATTCTTTTCTACTTGTTTTTATGCACAGGTATTTGCACAGGAACTTAAATCAGAATTTTTATTTGACCTGGAAATCACTGTTAATCCACCACAGGCAATAGGGCCTGTATTAACAGGCACCCGGCTGATCTTTCCATTTAAAGAAGGACATGTGAAAAGTGATAAGATCAATGGTGAATTATTGGATTGCAGCGGGGAGTGGGGACTTGTAGTAGATTCTACCACCTTTAAAATGGATGTTCGCGCTACCATTAAAACAGACGATGGAGCGCTTATTTACATCGCCTATACCGGGTATAACTACGCCAACGCGAAAAATTCCGCCCTGATGCGGGCGGGAAATGGCTATCAACTTCCGGCTTCTGATTATTATTTCAGATCAGTACCCGTGTTTGAAACCAGTTCGCCGAAATATGCGTGGCTCAATCATACCGTTGCTGTAGGCGTTGGTCGTTTTCCATCGCCCGGAAAATTGATTTACCGGATTTATGCGATCAAGTAAGCCATCACGGCTGCTTCGCGGTAGCACAGGAGGTTATGCGCCATAGCCTCCTGTTGCTTTTTTGAAATATCCATACCTACGCATTAAATTGCCTCAGGTGATGATCGAAATGTTTGTATACAAAGATGCCAATTTCATCCACTTTCATTTTGCCGAAGAAGTCGTGGACAAAGTTTGGATTTGAGTAGTGTCCGTATGCAGCCACCTGTTCTGCCCATATCTTTTTTTGGAGTGCTATATCTCCTGTTTTTTCTTTGGTAAGAAAGGCAGCGCCGGATGGCATGCCTTTCTTCATTGGCCTGTCGTTGTTTACTGTACCTTTTAAGGCCATTTTGCCAAAGATCCATCCCAGGAATCCCTGTGTATAGGTAGTATGCCCTTTCCCCAGCATCCAGTTATTCCATATGGTACAATGTTTCGTCATTTGGTAAACATTCATTTTACCCCACTGCGCAGTGTGTCCATTGGTCAGTGTGTTAATCCTGCTGATAATTTCTTCTCTTGTTGCGTTGTCGAATATAGTTTTCATAACCTTTTTTTTTCTTGTTGCTGATGTAAAAGTAGGACGGGTCTGAAAGACGGTCACTGTGCAAACGTGACATTGAACAGTGCATTTTGTGCCATTTTTTTGTATATTTTTGATGACGCAATGCACGAACAGGTATGAAACATATTTCGATTATAATTTATGAAGATGTGTTGCCTACAGCGGTTTCCAACACTGCGGCCCTATTGATGAGCGCCAATGATGCCGTTGTAAAAAGAGGTCGCCAGGCTCCTTTCCAGGTAGAGCTGATTGGGGTGAAGGGCAAAAATGCACAACCGGGTACACCCGTGCAGTTTTATTGCAGCAAAACCATCTCGGATAATTTTGACACGGATATTGTGATCGTTCCGCCAATGGGCACTGCCCCGGATAACATCGATGCATTGTTTTCCAAAAATGCCCGGCTGCTTAGCTGGATAAAGAAGCAGTACGATGCAAAAGCGCAGGTGATGAGCCTTTGTACAGGAGCTTATTTCCTGGCGGAATGCGGCTTGCTGAACGGAAGGGCGGCAACTTCCCATTGGGGCGCTATAGAGGATCTGCAGAAAAGATATCCTTTAATAGATTTTAAAGCCGACCATGTAGTTACCTATTCAGACGCCATTGTTACCGGTGGTGGCGGGTTTTCATCATTAAATGCACTGCTGTATTTTATTGAGAAAAACTGTGGGAAAGACATCTCCATAGAACTAAGTAAAGTTTATGCCCTGGACTACGGACGCACTACACAAAGTATCTTTACCGTATTTTCAGGACGGCGTTTGCACAATGACGATGAAATACATGAAGCCCAGCGCTATATTGAGAAGCAGTTTGAAACAGATATTTCGGTAGAGCAAATTGCGAAACAGGTGAATATGAGTAAACGGAACTTTATCCGCCGGTTTAAGAATGCCACCTCGTTGAGCCCCATTGAGTTTATCCAGCGAATAAAAGTGGAAGCCGCAAAAAAAGCTTTTGAAGACGGGGAAACGAATATTGCCGCCATCACATACAGGGTGGGTTATAACGATTTAAAAACCTTCCGGACGATATTTAAAAGAATTACAGGTTCCACACCGGTTGAATACAGGAACAGGTATAAAACCCAGGCAGCAATATGAATATGATGGAAGAATTAAAGCAGATAAATGTTACAGAACTTATACTGCTCAGCATCGGGATAAATGTATTGCTGTTTTTTATATCCGTTGGTTGTTATACGTTATTCAGCCGGTTTAGCCGGAACAAAAGTTTGCAGAGCGCGCCGCAGCAGCTCACCAGGGAAGATATCTGGCAGTCGGTGCTGGTTACCGGCTGTAATGCCCTGGTATTTATTGCAGGTTTTTCTTTCTGGCAAAAAGATCTGTTAAACGTGCAGGATACCACGAATGTATTGCTGATAGCTGCCGAGGTGGTTTTTCTTGTTATAGCTATGGACTTCTTAATGTATGTTTTCCACAGGGCCGCCCACCTTCCTTTATTTTATAAGCTTTTTCACCTGAGACATCATCAGCATGAATCTACCAATGCCATCAGTTTGTTTGTGCTTCATCCTGTTGAAGCGCTGGGCTTTGGAGGATTGTTTGTGCTGGTACTTTTTATTTATCCATTCTCTTACCCGGCGATCGCTGTTTACCTGTTTATTAATTTGCTTTGGG
>NZ_DATMTE010000736.1:0-3761 GCF_035564935.1 Chitinophaga sp.
CCCCAAATCCTTTAAAATCCAAAGTAATCAAATCAGCGTAATCAATGTAATCAGCATAATCCTGAGTCAGACAAAATCCGCTTCTATCTCCCCAAATCCTTTAAAACCCAAAGTAATCAAATCAGCGTAATCAATGTAATCAGCATAATCCTGAGTCAGACAAAATCCGCTCCTATCTCCCCAAATCCTTTAAAATCCAAAGTAATCAAATCAGCGTAATCAATGTAATCAGTTTAATCCTGAGTCAGACAACCTTCGCTCCAATCCCCATAATTTTCATTTTTTTCTGAAAGTTTTGTAACTTTGAGAATCTTTAGCACGGTATGCAGTTTGAGACCTGCAATATCCCGGTTAAAGACAAATATTACCATATCATCGCAATTGCGGCAACATATAAATTGATGAATTATGATTCAGCCCAACATCCCGGAAACAACACAACCGCGAATCGTTATAGTAGGTGGTGGATTCGGTGGCGTAAATCTTGCCAAACAGCTCAAACATGCACCCGTACAGGTAGTGTTACTCGACAGGAACAATTATCATCTTTTTCAACCGCTGTTATACCAGGTATCGACCGCCGGCCTGGAGCCCGACAGCATCGCCTTCCCCCTGAGAGGCATCTTCAGGAAACAGCGTAACCTGGTATTTCGCATGGCGGAAGTAACCGGCATCCGTTCTGAGGAAAATATACTGGAAACCGGTATCGGCGAAATACATTACGATTACCTCGTTTTTGCCACCGGAAGTAATACCAACTTCTTTGGAAATAAAGATATTGAAGACAATGCCATCGGCATGAAATCCCTCATAGAAGCGGTGCAGATCAGGAACTATGTGGTGAAACAATTCGAAGAAAGCCTGCTGCTCCAAAACCCCGAAGAAATAAAACCCAAACTTAACTTCGTGATGGTAGGGGGCGGTCCTACGGGCGTGGAACTGGCCGGTGCTTTTGCAGAACTCCGCAAATACATCATGCCCAAAGATTATCCCACCCTGCCCCAGTCGCTCATGAATGTATATCTCATCGAAGCAGGCCCCAAACTACTGGCCTCCTTCAGTGAAACCACCTCGCAGAAAACACTGGAAGCCCTGCAGGAGATCGGTGTTCGCGTACTAACCAATACCGGCGTAAAAGAATACGACGGCAAAACCGTTACACTCAGCACCGGGGAGCTGATCCAAACACAATCCCTGCTCTGGTCGGCCGGCGTAAGAGGCATCCCGGTAAAAGGCATTCCGGCAGACATTATCCTACCCAATGGCCGCATCCTGGTGAATGAATTGAATCAGATCAAAGGTTTTACCAACATTTATGCAATAGGCGATATCGCCCAGATGACCAATGATCCCCGCTTCCCCAAAGGCTACCCCATGGTGGCGCAGGTGGCTATACAACAAGGTAAAAATGTAGCGCATAACCTCAGGCTCTCCCTGGAAAATAAACCCATGAAAGGATTTAACTATAAGGATCTCGGCAGCATGGCCACCATTGGCCGCAACAGGGCGGTAGCAGAATTTGCAGGAATGCGTATGAGCGGATACCTTGCCTGGTTAGCCTGGATGATAGTGCATCTCATGAGTTTACTTGGATTCAGGAACAAACTGGTGGTATTCATTAACTGGTTCTACCGCTACTTCACCTACGAAAGAGGCACCCGCATCATCATTAAACGGGGCGCCGCCAATATTGTTAAACTACGCCAGAGTATAGGCGCGTAAAATTTTTAGCGCATTTCCTATTTGCTCCTAATTTTTCAAAAATTAGGAGCAAAATGATTCTAAACAACTATGAAGCAATGAAATGGATTGTAGCTAATAAAAAATGCGTTGTTTACTCCCGCTGCTATTTGCCAGGTCCACACCATCATAACCAATAACACACTTACCCAAACAGATGAAGAAGGCACATTTCGAAAAGATAATGAGATTAGAGTAGTTGATGTCCAAACCGGAGATACTATTTACACTCCTCCCGCCTACGACCAATTAGAAACTTTGATGGAGCATTTTTGTACACTTGCCAATGATCTGGATAAACAAACATTCTTTCTTCACCCAATACTGAAGGGCATTTTCCTGCATTTTCTTATAATGACATTGCTACGCAATACCACGTTCAATGACCGGCAAATAAGCATTTTGCAGGAAATAATCCAAAATCCGGATGCTTACTTCTCTGTCAAACAAATTCAAAATAAATTCGCTATAAGCAATCAAACTGCGCGGAATGATCTGGACCGGTTAACTAACAACGGCTTATTGGAATATCGTAAAAGTGGTAAAAAAAATCAATTCTTTCCTGTAAAAGACTTTTATAATAAGATAAAAAAAGGATTGTAGCCCCTCCCTACTTCCGATTCAAAATCGAGTTCAGTGTAACCGACGATACCAGCTCATCAGACCTTCCTCCCAATGCCCGGTAATACAACAAAATGGTATAGTTGTTCTCCGTTTCCCAGTGATTTCCTTCCGTCATATCTGTATCGAATTTCGGATTAGGCATTGTTTTGTCCACCAGCCCGTAAATATAGTTATAGTACCCCTGCTTCAGGAAAATATTGCCCTCATAAGCACGACTGGCACCATTATACGTAAGCTTGTTGTTATTGTTAAGCTCATAATTGGTAAACTCACCGAAGATATACATATCATACCCTGCATAAGGTTCCGGTGCGGCAAAGGAAAAATGCACGGTGGCATAATCCCCTTCAAAGTTAGGATCATAATCATCCAGGGTAGCCAGGTAATACTTTCCGTTAATATCTTTAATGAATTGGTATTGCTTATCGGCAGTTTCATAATCCGTTACGGCAAATACATCTGTACTGCTGCTGTGATATTCCGAACGCTGTACCCGCTCCGTTTGCAGGCGGAAACTGCGCAGATCAATCCAGCGGTATTCTTTACCGGCGGGCATAATACAGTCCTGCTCCGCATTATATTTTAGAATATTCCCGTTAATAAATTGTGGCTTCAGTTTGGTAAGCGCATTATCCCAGCGGTAATTTTGTAATACCACCACTTTGATCTGGTCAAATGGATTCTGGATATTCAGCGCGCCGGTGTTTATTTCAAAATTGATCTTCTGGTGCGTACGGAATAATTTAGGCGCAATAGGCTGCTGGATAAATCCTGATATACTGGCTTTATTTTCCACTACATACATCCGGCGGGTAAAGGCCAGCTGCGAAGTATCACTGTCGAGGTATACCTTCAACAGGTAATTGCCTGATTTCACAGGATAGCTGTTAGTGCCCGGCAATTGCACACTGTAATGTGTATAGCGTTGCAATGATATACTGGATAACTTATAGTTCAGGATCCTCGTTTCAGAAAACCCGCGCATATAATCAAACTGGTTCACGGGCGCCGGCGTCCAGTCGGCATTACAAAGCACAAAAGAATAGTAATAGTTCTTTACATCATTGTCCATGTCGTCGAACGACAACTCCAGCTTCTCACCGGTACCAATAGTATACATCGCTAAGCTCAGCGGATCGCCGGCCTGATTAAACTTCACAGATCTGATATTATTGAAGTACACATGGTCCGGGGTAATAGCATTCACTTGTGCAGATGCGCCGTTGTTAAACAGGCAGGCAACGAAAACTATGGTAAAAAATAATGCTGCTGTACGCATATGAGGCAATTGATATGATTCAAGTTACGATTAAAAGCGGAAAGCCGGAAGCCCAGGGCCGGTAGCAAATGATCCCGGCGAAGATAGAATATTTATCCGGCCCCGGCGCCCATTGGTG
>NZ_DATMTE010000737.1:0-5954 GCF_035564935.1 Chitinophaga sp.
GGGCGAGAACAGCTTCGTATCCATGCGGGCAAACTTCGTGGCGCTTATCTTCTTAAAAAAACCTACATACTTAAAATCACCTGTGGCGCGTAGGAAAAATACGATCATCATGGCTATCACTGCATAATGCAACCATTTCACAGGTACCAGGAAAGGTAACCAGCCTGCGTACTGCCACAGTAGCCAGGTGGCAAACATAAAAATAAGAAACACTGTCAAACAGGCGCCCATACCAGGGTGCAGCATCTTCCTGCCGTTGGGGTCCGTAGGAATTACCGCCTCTTCCCCCCATTTGCCGCCAAATGCCCAGTAGCAATGAATACCTCCTAAAAACAGGAAGATAACGCTCAATATAGTAACAATCAAACAAGTCATGAGCCCAAAGGTAACAAGGAAGCTCCAATGATAAAATGCTTTCCTACCGCTCAAAGGAAAACTGTTCTTTCCCGAACCTCCGCTCCTGCAACTCATCATACTCCTTCACATAATCCGGATGCTCGGTGCCCATCACCCGGTCCCATACCCGGAAATACAACCCGTAATTCCCACGGAATTTTTTATGGTGCAGGTTGTGGTGAACGGAGGTATTCACCACCTCAAACAACCAGGTATGCCTGAATTTCCGCGGCATCAGCTCATATCCCAGGTGGCCGTATACATTGATAATAAAACCCGACACCGTAAACAACAATATGGTGAGCGGGTGCACAGGCATTACACCCGCGATAACCACCAATACGCCTCCTTCCGCCACCGCTTCCAGGAAGTGAAAACTATAAGAAGTCCAGGGGGAAGGGTTGATACTTTGGTGATGTACCAAGTGTGCGCGTTTAAACAACCGCTTATGATGCAGCAAACGATGCATCCAATAAAAATAGGTATCGTGTATCACCAGGCTCAGTACCAGGCTTACGCCAATGTACCACAGCGGGAAATCGTGAATATCGGTATAGATCATGGTATACTGCCGTACAGGTGTGAACAGCAGCATAATAATGATCAAGGTAAATACCAGTGTACTTTGCATGGAATACCAGATCTCACGTAGAAAATCCTTTTTCGAAGCCAGCCGCTGCTGGATCTTAAAATGCTTAAACCGGCCGGGTAGCAGGCTATAAAATAACAGGAAGGGAATACCCGCCAATACAAAATACCGGAGGGCAGTCATACTAAAGATCTTCACCGTTGCTTCAATGATTGGTTCCATATCTCTGGGAAATTTATCTCCCAAAATTAAAAAACCGGTATGGCAGGTATGGTTAACAAAAGATAATTTCGTGCATTAACAAAGGATAATTTATCCTTTATCCTTATCAAGCATCCGCTTACGGATACGGCTCAACGATACCGGCGTGATACCCAGCATAGAAGCAATATACTTATCAGGCACACGGTTCACCAGGTCGAAACGTTCAGCAAGCAGGTTGCGGTACCGCTCTTCCGGCGACAGGGTAACGAAGGACTCCAGCATGTTGAGAGATTCCGATAACATGCGCATCAGGAAAAAGTTGCGTAAGGGCTCGTACTCGGGATGCGTTTTCAGCACAGCTTCCAGCACATCATAGTCTATTTCCAGCAGTGTAACAGGTTCCAGGGCCCGGTAAATAAAACGGGAGGGCTTCCGCTGTATGATAGCGTCGTGCGAAGCAATGAACTGCTTTTCCCAACGTAAAAAAAGCGTAGCCTCGTCACCGTTATCCTTAATAGTGTAAGCCCGCATAACGCCCTGTTCTATGTAGGCCAGGCGGCGTTCTGTATCACCGGCACGGATATACGTTTCGTTGGCAGCCAGTTGTACCTGCCGCGTCATGGCAAATAAAGGCGCCGTGTCTGCCGGCAGCACGCCTGCCAGTTCAAACAACAGCTGCTGTAATGTAGTAATGGATACGCTCATATTGGTTTCTGCAAGCGCTAATGTAAGGTTATTTCCTTATTTGCGGCATCACTCCCCTACTCCCAGCTACCCAGGATAGATACATTCAGGTCATCGCTCTTCACTTCCATATCTATTGGAAAAATGATCTTGTACTCATCCATATTTACATTACATGCGCCCATCTTCCCGGTAGAATCACCCCATAATTCAATATGATAGCCTTTCCGGTACAGCTGCCATTTCACTACCGGGCTAACAGCAAAGGTAGCCGGCAGCGTGAGCTGCGCGGGATAGGAACGGGTAACGGCCAACGTATCTCCCGGGTGGCTGATATCAAGTACTTTAAGAAAAAGATGCTCTGCTGTATTGGCGGGCATTTTATACGAATTGAGCTTAATGGCTTTCAATGTAAATTCTTTATTGTCCTTATTACAGGACAACAGCAATAAAGCAAACAATAATAAGTATCTCATCTCAGTAATTTAAAAACAACAGATCTATGCAGGAGAAAGCCGTCCTGACCGCAGGTACACCACCGTTCTGTTCAGGTACGGGAATAAAGCGATCAGCAGCAATATAGCTACCAGCAGTAGTGACATTCCTTCGTAGTAGTCCATCGCAAAGCGAAGCTGCCCCTGCCCGTTCACGGCATTCACCAGCAACTTGTTCGCGGCCCTGCCCGACGGGCCCGGCGCCATTCCACGGGTCAGCAGGTAACGGGCCTGTGTGGCAACCGTTTGCTTTACGCCGGGGTCCACCCGGGTAAGATGATCCTGGAACGCGTTGTAGTGACGGCTCTTTTCATACAACTCAAAAAAATTGATGATACCAATGCTCACACAAAAGCCCAGGTAACGCACCGCCAAACAAACAGCTGATGCAGATGCTCCCATGGATACCGGCACAGAAGAAATGGAATAAACAATAGTGGGCACCATAATAAGTCCTACGCCAAGGCCCTGTATAAACAAAGGGATATAATAATTGAACACATTGGCCTGTACATCAAAAAGAAAATACATGCTCACATGAAATGCCAGCAGTAAAATAAACCCTGGCATCCAAATGTAGCGGATGCGCCGCTGCTGGAGGATCATGCAGCAGGCTATAATAACGCCGGTCACTATCCCTGCAAGATTAAACAGATTAATATAGGATACATGCATGGGATCGAAACGCAGCACACCGGCAAAAAAATTGTTGGTGATACCTGAAGCGAACCTGCAGATGTACATCATAAAAAGCACCAGCAATCCCACCTTAAAATTGCGGAACCTGAAAATGCGCAGGTCCATATAAGGATGCTTCATACTTCTTTGCCGGAAAAGATAAATGGCTAAAAGTACAACGATGCCTATAACACTGTACCGTATCCGCGGGTCTTCCAGCCAATAGTACTCCTGCCCGTAGATCATGATATACCCCACCAGGCAAAGCGCAATACTGTAAAGACCAAAGCTTTGCCAGTCCAGTTTGTACAACGGGAAGCGCACATCCGGCCTTACGTTATTCATGCTGAGCAATAACAGGCAAAGACAGGGCAGGTAAGAAAACAACGCCCCCTTGTAAACAATATTGAAGTTCCAGGAGTCTATCAGATCTGCGGTTACAAAATTGTTGAATGGAATGGCGCATAGCAGTAAGCCGAAGAATACAGAAAAGCTCACTTCCCTTGCGCGCTCCGTACGCAACCTGGTAAACATGAGGGAAAGCGACAGGTTCACCGTACAGGAAAACAGCATTCCCTGGATAAATCTCACTGGAAAAAAAATATACAGTTCATGCGTATGATAGCAAACCAGGCTGGTTAATATCTGCAGGAAAGTAAACAGGATGAAATACTCCCTTGATGCCAGGTAAAGAAAAAAGCGCCGTTCCAGGCTGTAAAACCCAACATAGCCGGCATAGAACAATGCTACCGAAAACTGGACATCCGCCGGCTCGCTGCCGTAGTAACCTGCAGCTGCATTGATGTTGGACAACGGCAGGAAAAAAAGCACGATGCTTGGCAGCAGTAAGGAAAAGAGGATCACCTTTATCAGCCAGCCCGGGGCCCACGACTTAAATACAGGAATGGCGTTATCCACGGCGTTGGGCTTTGGGCACATAAACATTTACATTCATTCCCACCTTCAGCACATCAATATCTTTCCGGTCGCCATCTACGCGGATACGCACGGGGATACGCTGCACAATTTTCACATAGTTGCCCGTGGAGTTATCGGGTGGCAGCAATGAAAAGCTGGAACCGGTAGCGGGCGATAATGATATGATAGTTCCTTTGAACGGATGCTCCGGGTATGCATCGGCCACTATCTTAACGGAGTCGCCTATACGCATATGGGCAATCTGTGTTTCTTTATAATTGGCCACTACCCATTTATCGGTTTCATTGTTTACAATATAGGCCAGTATCTCACCGGCGTTGATCATCTGTCCTGTTTCCACGGTACGGCGCCCCATCCGTCCATCGTAGGAGGCGGTGATCACGGTGTAGCTTACGTCCAGTTTGTGCCGGTCCAGCAGGGCTTTCAGCCGGGCTATTTCCGCCGCCACTACCCGCTTCTCTGCATGGATATCGCCAATGCGGGAAAGCGCCGCTCCGTAGTTGTCCTGCGACGACTGGTAATCGCTGGTATTTACATCCAGTGTAGCCTGCATGTTTTCCAGCTGTTGTTTGGTGGCTGATTCTTCATTATAAAGCTGGTTGTAACGCTGATAATCCAGCTGTTGTTTCCACATTTTCGCTTTTGCTGCCGTGATCTGCGCCTCCGATGCGTTGGCCATTTTTTCCAGTGTATGGATATTGCTTTCCAGTACTTCCATCCGGGCCTCCGCCTTCTGAAGGGAAGCTGCTGTTTGCGCCTGTTGCAGGATATATTCCCGGTCGTCGATCAGCAGGAGTGTATCTCCTTTTTTCACCTGTTGGTTCTCTTCAAATTTCACGGCTACAATAAAGCCGCCGGCCCTTGATATTACAGGATTCACATACTCCTGTACCTGCGCGTCATTGGTTTGTTCATAAACATAATATTCCCATATGGTATAAACGCCCCAGCAAAGGAGCAAGAGAATAATGATCCCTGCCATCCAGCCCGTAATGCGGGTGATCAGCCTGTCGGTAACGGTGTATTTCTTTTTCATTGGTTAAAGAACGCCTGTGATATGCTGTAGAAGATAAAATTTATTTTGTGCTGCAATTTTTGCCGATGCCAGTTCAAACCGTGTTTGAAGCACCTGTATATCGGCATCGAGTAAGTCGGTGATTAACGACGTCTGATTAAAATACGTGTGCCTGATAATGCGGGCGTTTTCCTGCGCCTGCGCTACGTTCACTTCCGACACGCCAATTTGTATAGTGGCCTCTTTGTAACGGAGAAAAGCTTCCTTCACCTGTTGGCGTACTTTATCTTCTGTATCTTTGTGCGCTTCTTCTTCTTTCTCCAGTTCCAGTTTGGCGGCTCTTACTTTATGTATATTGTGATAGATCGCCGATATAGGAAAAGACGCTTTCAAACCGGCTACTCCAAGCGAGTACCAGTAAGGATTATACGGATAAAGGAATATCTGCGGGTTAGCATAATAAAAGTCGCTGTACATACCTGCTTTGGGACGCACATTCGCTTTTACCTGTTTTAAATGTATTTCACTCAGCCTGGTTTGCTGTTCAGAAATATGATAAGGGAAAGAGTGTTCCAGCGCTGTGGCCAGGTATTCTTCGTAAGCGCCGCTATTGCCCGGACCTGTTTCCGGATCGGCAGGAAAAAGTATCCTGTCGTCCGGCTCACCGAGAATGATATTTAGTTTCTGTGTAGCAATCAGTATATCATTTTCTATGGTTACCAGGGTCATTTTTCTTCTTGAAAGATCCAGTTCCACGCGGAGTACATCGCTTTTCAGCACGGTACCGTTCCTGTGAAAGGCTTTGATCTCTTTCAGTTGTTTTTCCTGGTCGGCAATATCTGCTGTAATAAGGTTTCTGAAAATAAACGCCTTTTGAAGATCCAGGTATAAAGCGGCTGTTTTATAATGGATAGCAGAAACGGATTCATCTTCCCGGATGGAGCTAAGCTGGTGA
>NZ_DATMTE010000738.1:0-2276 GCF_035564935.1 Chitinophaga sp.
ATATTATTAGATACGCCGGACATACCATTTATTACAAATTTACCGTAGTTTGCAATTTAATAAGTGGAGTCTATTGTCAGCCAATCAATCATATAGGGAGAAAGAACTGTTGCAGCGCCTTGTGGAAGGAGATGAGTTGGCATTCAGGCGGGTGTTTGAGCACTACCGGGATATGGTATATGCAAAAGCGCTGCATTTCATGAAGGATCCGGCACTTGCTGAGGATATTTTGCAGGATGTATTTCTCCAGGTGTGGCGGCATCGTGGGCGGCTGGAAGCAGTTCAAAACTTTCAGGCCTATCTTAATGCGATATCCAGAAACATGATTTACAGTCATTTTCGAAAAATGGCCAATCATTCCATACTATTGGAAAAATTAACGGATCAGCAGGAAGATGCTCCGGCGCCGGATATTATAGCTGGTATTGAGGCCAAAGAACTTCAGGAAGCGCTGCACTCCGCTTTGGGCCTGCTCACCAACCAACAGCGAAAGGTATTTGAACTGAGCCGTCTTAAAGGCTTATCTCATATGGAGATTGCCACTGAACTTAATATGCAGCGGGAAACGGTTAAAAAGCATATCAGCGATGCGCTCCGCACGATTCGCGGGAATCTCCACCGCTTTCCCATATTGGTACAAACCGGTATATTGCTATACCTGTATACCCGCTAAAAAAAACTTTATTTTTTTCTTCCCCTATTTTGTTGTTCATGCGTCATAGTTAATATGGCCGATGAATATCTCAATTACTTATTAAGGCAGTACCGCCTTGGCCTGCTTAGCCCGGAAGAGCGTGTACAACTGGTACAGGCGTTTGCGGACCAGGAAAACGAAGCGGATATCCTGAATTGGATTGATGGTGAGATGGACCTGGTTAACACAGATGCAGTGCTGCCGCCGGAACGGGCAGAGAAGGTTTTTAATGCCATACTTGCGCAGGAGCCTGCCCGTACCGGTAAGGGGCTGGTACGCAATATTAAGGTTTTCCGGCGCTGGTGGGCGGCCGCTTCAATTGTGGCGCTCGTAGCTGCAGGAACTTATATCTGGACTGTGGTGGCCCCAAATCGCTCTGGCAGAAGAAATCATTTGGCAGAGATTGCACCTGGCAAACAAGGTGCTGTGCTAACGCTTGCTGATGGAAAGCAGGTTGAACTGGATTCCATCAGAAACGGTACTATTGCATTGCAGGGAGGTGTTACTGCAAAGGTAATTAATGGTGAACTGTTTTACGAAGGAGATGGACAGGAAGTAATGTACAACACGATATCTACTTCAAAAGGAAGGGAGTATCATATGACGTTGCCTGATGGATCAGTAGTTTGGCTGAATTCTATGAGCTCCATCCGTTATCCAACTGCTTTTACCGGTAAAGAACGACGTGTCGAAATTACCGGCGAGGCATACTTTGAAGTGGCAGCGAGCGCTCAAAAGCCCTTCCGCGTGCATACTAATAACCACGTTAATGTAGAGGTGCTTGGTACTCGGTTCAACATAAATGCCTACGGAAACGAAGAGGTAATCAACACCACATTGGTGAATGGCCGCATACGGGTCAATAATGTAATCATTCATCCGGGCCAGCAGGCACTCGTCAAAAATCATAAAGAAAGTGCAGATGTGCCAGATTCCATTGTAGCAATTGTGCAGAACGCGGATATAGACAAAGCAACTGCCTGGAAGAACGGTTTTTTTAATTTTGAAGATGTAAAGCTGGATGATGCCATGCGGCAGCTGGAGCGATGGTACGATATTAAGGTGGTATATGAAAATGGGGTTCCTGACATTGAATTGAAAGGTAAGCTATCCAAAGGAGTTACATTGAATGAATTGATTGGCGTATTAACGGATTTAGGGGTAAATGCCCAATTGAAAGATCAGGAGTTGAGCGTATCTGTGAAGAAATTATACTGATTGTCATAATGATTAACAAGTGTCTAAACGTTTATTTATAGACGTTTGCCAGCGATAACTGTTATTAAAACCAACCAAAAAGGACCGCTGCGGAATATGCTGCGGCGGTAACCTGACCAGCTGGCTGCTAAGGCCTGGCCAACCATTTATTAACCAAATCAATTGCAAGGTATGCAAAGTAAAAGCTTATGGCTATCCGCTTGCAGCGGAGGCAGCTCTGTCCCTTATCTACGCTCTTTCACAGGATGGCGCGCTCCATTCAGGCTTACTGTAATAATATTGTTCACCTGCCTGCTTCAGTTCAGCTCCAACACTGCTACCGCACAGAGTGTGACGGTTTCCGGAAAGAACCTTTCTTTAGGAC
>NZ_DATMTE010000739.1:0-1546 GCF_035564935.1 Chitinophaga sp.
GCTCCGCTATTTTAAAGAAAACTAGAGGATTATTACCCGGCAGCAATGCGGTTGTGGAATTGCTGAAAACAAACCCCTCTTTAGCATTAACTGAATCCGTGGCGGCGGAAACATCACGCTATCATCAGGTATTAAGTGCACCGGAACCCCTCCATATGATCAGGACGCTGCAGGAAGGAATTCGAAAGGCACAGCATCCCGGTCGGATAAAATCACTTGGAGATTATAAGGTCAAAAAAATAGGAATCCTGGGAGCAGGTATGATGGGATCCGGTATTGCCTATGAAGCTGCCAAAGCAGGCATTGAAGTGGTTTTAAAAGATGTGACTATCGCACAGGCCGAGCAGGGAAAAGCCTATTCGACCAAACTTTGCGACAAGCGGCTTGCCCAGGGACAGATGAGCAGCATACAACAACAGAAACTTTTATCCAATATTCAACCCAGTGCGCAAGTTGCCGACCTTGTCGGTGCTGATGTAATTATTGAAGCGGTATTTGAAGATCTGGAACTAAAAGCTGAGGTTACCCGACAAAGCCTGCCTTACCTCGCCGAAAATGGCTTTTTCGCTTCCAATACTACTTCACTGCCCATTACGGTATTGGCCGCTGCAACGGATCGGCCGGAGCGTTTCATCGGCATGCATTTTTTCTCTCCTGTAGACCGTATGCCCCTGGTTGAAATTATATGTGGCACGCAAACCGATCAGATTACATTGCAAAAGGCAATTGCAATCACCTTGCGCCTGGGCAAAATCCCCATTGTCGTGCATGATGGACCCGGATTTTTTACCTCACGCATTTTCTTCCATTATTTACTGGAGGCGATCACGATGCTGCTGGAAGGTGTTCCTGCGATTCAGATCGAAGAAGAAGCCATTCAGGCAGGATTTGCCGTTGGCCCATTGGCCGTGCTGGATGAAATTTCACTGGAACTGATGGTGCATGTGTACGATCAATTCCCGGCACTCCATAACAGTCAGCGACGTGCCTATGCCCACCTGAACAAAATGATTGCAAATGGCAGAAAAGGCAGAAAATCAGGCCATGGATTCTATGACTACGACCCTGTTTCTAGAACAAAAACAATCTGGCAGAATCCTGCGCTACCGACTTCCGAAGGATCTTGGTCAGCCGATATAATACGTAAGAGACTGCTTCATGTCATGGCCTTGGACAGCTACCGCTGTCTGGAAGAAGGCATATTGGAAGAAACCATAGCTGGTGATATCGGTTCAATCCTCGGTGTGGGATATGCCGCACATACCGGTGGCGTATTCGGACATATCGACCTAACCACCCTCCCCACCTTTGTGCAGGAGTGCCAGTCGTTTCTCCCATTTGGAGAACAATGGGATATCCCCCAATCATTAAAAGAACTTGCCAATAGAAATTTCACCTTTTATACGGGTTTTGATTCAAACTGGACAGGAAAACAACCGTTGAATTAAACGAACTGCATTTATTAAAAAACGTGGAATCTAGCAAGATGTATGTCTGAGGCTGAAGCTCTTCCTTTAAATAACAAGCGCTAAAAAACCATTGACCG
>NZ_DATMTE010000740.1:0-3919 GCF_035564935.1 Chitinophaga sp.
CCCAATTATTAGATGGTATAGAGAAAATTACCGGAAAAAAGGTACGCAATTACAAAGTAGATCTTTGTAACCTGGAAGACACCAATGCGGTATTTCATGAAAACCGGGATATCGTTGGCGTTATCCATTTTGCAGCCCTGAAAGCAGTGGGAGAATCCGTAAATGAGCCCCTGATGTACTTTCAGAACAACCTCACCTCACTGATCAACGTGTTGAAATGCGTGAAGGAATACAATGTACCCAACCTCGTATTCTCTTCTTCCTGCTCCGTTTACGGCAATACCAAAGCCTTACCCGTAGTGGAAGAAACCCCGCTCGGCGAAGCACAGTCGCCATACGCACGCACCAAGCAGATAGGAGAACAGATCATTGAAGACTATAGCCGGGTAAATGAAACCAATTCTATCCTGCTTCGTTACTTTAATCCGGTAGGAGCACATGAATCTGCACTGATTGGTGAACTCCCCCTGGGAAAACCGGACAACCTGGTTCCGGTAATCACCCAAACCGCCATCGGGAAAATCCCTAAAATGACCGTGTTTGGTACTGATTATGATACCCGCGATGGCTCCTGTGTACGCGACTATATCCATGTAATGGATATCGCTGCTGCCCACACCAAAGCGCTCCAGTATCTCCTGGACCACCGCAATGCCAGCAACTGCGAAGTGTTTAACCTCGGCACCGGCAACGGTGTTACCGTGCTGGAAGCCATCAAGGCATTCGAAAAAATTTCCGGCATCAAATTAAACTACACCACCGGACCACGCAGGGAAGGAGATGTGATTGCCATCTACGCCAATAACAGTAAAGCAAAGGAAAAACTGAACTGGGAACCCAAAATCGGTATTGAAGACAGTATGCGCACCGCCTGGCAATGGGAAGTGAGCCTGCGTAATAAAGTGCTGAGCAACTAGGATCCTCGTTTTTTAATGTTTACATTTACGCTTCAATTTTAAAAAAACCACAATGGTAAAAGATATTCAACCACTAAATGAAAAAGAAACCCGCGGTGGGTTTGGCGAAGGCATACTGGAAGTGGGCCGCAAAAACCCCAATGTAGTTGCCCTGACCGCAGATCTGCTCGGCTCCATGAAACTGAATGCCTTCATTAAAGAATTTCCTGACCGCTTTGTACAGGTAGGTATCGCAGAAGCCAATATGATCGGCATCGCTGCGGGATTAACTATCGGCGGTAAAATACCATATACCACTACTTTTGCGAACTTCTCTACCGGAAGGGTGTACGACCAGATCCGTCAATCTGTTGCATACTCCAACAAGAATGTAAAAATATGCGCTTCCCACGCAGGTCTTACCCTGGGTGAAGATGGCGCCACCCACCAGATCCTGGAAGATATAGGCATGATGAAAATGCTGCCCGGTATGACCGTGATCGTTCCCTGCGATTTCAATCAAACCAAAGCGGCTACCATCGCTATCGCCGACTACGAAGGACCTGTATATCTCCGTTTCGGTCGCCCGAAATGGCCAAACTTTACCCCTGAAGACCAGAAATTTGAAGTGGGTAAAGCCCAGATCCTTCACGAAGGAACAGATATTACCCTGTTCGCCTGTGGCCACCTCGTTTGGATTGCCATCGAAGCAGGTAAAGTACTGGAAGAAAAAGGCTACAGCGTGGAAATCATCAACATCCACACTATTAAACCACTGGACGAAGCTGCCGTGATCGCTTCCCTGAAGAAAACAGGTTGCGCCGTTACCGCCGAAGAACATAACGTACTCGGTGGCCTGGGCGACAGCATCGCACAGGTAGCCTCCCGCCACATACCCGTTCCCATTGAGTACGTTGGTACCAACGATACCTTCGGCGAAAGCGGTAAACCACTGGATCTGCTGAAAAAATATGGCCTCGATGCAGACCACATCGTTGCTGCTGCAGAGAAAGCGATGCAGCGGAAAAAAGCGTAACCCGATCGCCTCCGGCGATTGTAGCGGAGTTTGTCTGACTCAGGATTAAACTGATTACCCTGATTACCCTGATTTTATTTTTTGGATTTCAAAGATGATTTTAAAGGATTTGGGGAGATATAAGCGGATATTCGCTTTTATCTCCCCAAATCATTTAAAATCCAAAGTAATCAAATCAGGGTAATCAGCGTAATCAGTTTAATCCTGAGTCAGACAAAATTCGCATCGCCGAAGGCGATAGCGATTAAACCTTCTGCCAATCTCCGCGTCTCATGAACAGGTTTTTATTTATATTCAATGAACTAAAACCTGTTAGAACCATTTAACCTATGGCCGTTTCACAGGACGATAAATCACTCTTGGCATTATACCGGGCGTCTGATACAAAGGAAAAAGGGTTTACCCTTATTATCCGGAAGTACCAGGAAAGGCTCTACTGGCATATCCGCAGGATGGTAATGGATCATGACGATGCCAATGATGTGCTGCAAAACGTTTTTATTAAAGTGTGGAAAAACCTGGAGAATTTCCGGGAAGATGCACAATTGTATACCTGGCTGTATAAAATAGCCACCAATGAGAGCCTCACCTTCCTGGAACAACAGAAACGTAAAACAGCTGTGTCCCTCTCGGAAGTGGAAACCGGCTTAAGTAATAAACTCAGGGCCGACCCACAGTTCGATCCCAACAAACTGGAGTGGAAACTGCAACGCGCCATCCTCAGTTTACCTGATAAACAACGGCTCGTATTCAATTTGCGCTATTATGATGAAATGCCCTATGAAGAAATGAGCAAGGTGCTGGATACCTCGGAAGGCGCGCTGAAAGCCTCTTATCACCACGCCGTCAGGAAAATCGAGGAGTTCATCCGCAACGGCTGAGCATAAATTTTACAAATATCTATTTTAAGTAATTTTTAAAGAAATTTACTAAAACATTAAAATCACATTAAACTATCAATACCGTTTCCTGTCTAAAAAACAGTAAAATATGAACAGGCAGACTCACATATCAGATGAATTAATGCAGATAGCACCAGGTGTCAACTGGCCTGCAGAGGTACCGTTTACGGTTCCTGCAGACTATTTTGAACACCTTCCCGCCGCTATCCTGCAGCAAATTCAACTGGAAGATCTGCGAATTGAAATAGCTGCGGACCTGGACCATCACCGGCCGTCCCTTCCGGCCGGCTATTTTGATGACCTGCCAAAAACTATCCTGCAACGGATCCAGGCAGAAGAACAGCCGGACTTTATTGATGTAAACGAAGAACTGGAAACGCTTTCCCCCCTCCTGGCGGCAATGCCCAAAAAGGTGCCTTTTACGGTACCTGCGGGCTATTTTGAATCCCTGCGGACAAGTCATTCCCATGAAGTAACTCCTTTACGGACCGTACACAGGAATCGCACCGCCACATGGCTGAAATGGACCGTAGCCGCATGTCTTACCGCATTTATCGGTAGCAGCGCCCTCCTGTTCGTTATCAACAATAACAACCATCATAGCAACATAGAAAAACAGCTGGAAGCCCTGGACGACCAGGATATTGTTAATTACCTGCAAACCCACACAGATCCCTTTGATAATGATGCTTTCTTTGCCACTTCCGTGGAAACAACCCCGGTGCAACGTCAGCTGAATGAAGCCGTTCCACTGGAAGCTATAGAAAAATACCTGCAACGGACCGATTTATCAAAGGAAGTGTTACCTGAAAAACAATGATGAAACGTTTTTATTTTATATGGATTACAATGTTTGTGCTCCTCACCCAAACCGGCGTGAGTAACGCGCAGCAAACCGCGTCCGAAAGTGCAGCTGAAAAAATAAAAGCCATACAGATCCAATACCTGTCCCAGAAATTAAACCTCACTCCCGAGGAAGCCCAGAAATTCTGGCCGGTTTATAATAACTACACCCACGAAGTAGAACAACTTATTGCAGAACGCCACCAGAAAAGAGACCTGGAAAAAACCGCTTCCGATAACGC
>NZ_DATMTE010000741.1:0-10941 GCF_035564935.1 Chitinophaga sp.
TTTACGATTTTAAAAGTTGCGGGGATTTACTACCTTCGCCCCCGGTTCTTAATGTATTACTCATCGAAGCAAATAATGGTTCCCGCTGAAAAGCGGGATTAAAAGGGAACTGTGTGCAAATCACAGGCTGTCCCGCAACTGTAAGCTTCCGGCAGTGCAAACGCATTGCAACTGGTAAATATTATACCACTGTTCCGTAAGGAATGGGAAGGTGTTTACCAGCGGAACAAGCCAGGAGACCTGCCTTTATTTCACTTTGACAATGCTTTCGGGGATTGAAGCGTGTCTGGTTTCGGTACAGGTAATTTATACAGAACAGGTAACCTGCATGATATGATCATGCATGATAATGCACTTGTTCCGGTAAATGTATTGTACCTGCCCCTTCCCGTATCACATCTTCCAAAAACATTGCTGTACTATGTAAGAGCGTGAACATCATGTATCACCTTTTAAACAATCAGTAATGATTATCCACAACTTAGGCTATCCGAGGATAGGTAGCCAGCGTGAATTGAAGAAAGCCTGCGAAAGCTACTGGGCAGGCAAAATTACCCTCGGTGAATTACAGGCAGTGGCCCGTAATATCCGCTTGCATAACTGGGAATTGCAACAGCAGAAAGGTATTGACCGGATCCCCTGCAACGATTTTTCTTATTACGACCAGGTACTGGATACTGCCCTTATGGTAGGCGCCGTACCAGCCCGTTATGCCCCGTTACAGGAAAAAAAGATCCATGAAACAGATCTCCTGTTTGCCATGGCACGCGGCTACCAGCGGGATGGCGACGATATCACCGCTATGGAAATGACAAAATGGTTTGACACCAACTATCATTATATCGTTCCTGAATTAATCGTCAATCAATCGTTTCATTTCTTCTCCCGTAAAGTGGTTGAACAGTTCCTGGAAGCAAAACAGAACAACTATGCAGCCAAACCGGTGATCCTTGGCCCCGTTTCGTTCCTGCTGCTTGGTAAGGAGAAAACAGCCGGTTTCCATCGCTTATCACTGATCAGTAAATTGCTGCCGGTATACATGGAAGTGCTGACGGAACTTACCCGGGCCGGCGCCGACATTGTACAGATAGATGAGCCCTGCCTGTCGCTGGACCTCGATGAAGCGGCGCTGCAAACATTTTCAGATACCTACATACAGCTTCATGCGGCATTCCCACAGCTGCATATCTTCCTGGCCTCTTACTTTGAATGCTATGGAAAAAACCTGCCGGTAGCTTTGTCGCTGCCCGTGCAAACGCTGCACCTCGACCTGGTTCGTTGCCCTTCCCAACTGGATGATATCCTGGCCACCGCCATTGCAGATACTCCTTTACACCTCTCGCTGGGCGTAGTGGATGGCAGGAATATCTGGAAGAATGATTATGAAAGATCTTTACAGCAGATACAAAAAGCAATAAATGCACTGGGAAAAGACCGTATCGCCATTGCTCCTTCTTGCTCATTGCTGCATGTGCCGTGCGATCTCGACAACGAAACCATCATTTCTCCCGAAATTAAAAACTGGATGGCCTTTGCCAAACAGAAGCTGCAGGAATTAAAAGACCTGCGTGATATCTTGAACGGCAACACGGCTTTGCTGGATGCCAATAAAGCTGCCATCCACAGCAGAACTACCTCGCCCCTGATCCACCGGAAGGAAGTAAAAAACAGGATAGCGGCGTTCACTGCTGCCGATGCCCGCAGGAAGAGCGCCTTCCCCGTACGTCAGCATCTCCAGCAGGAGCAATTCAAATTGCCGTTGTTCCCCACCACTACCATCGGGTCTTTCCCGCAAACGGATGATATCAGGCAGCTGAGGGCGCGTCTGAAAAAAGGAGAGCTGACCGCTGAACAATATGAAGCAGCTATTGAAAAGGCTACCATAGAAGTGATCCGCTGGCAGGAGGAAGTTGGCCTGGATGTATTGGTGCATGGCGAGTTTGAACGGAATGACATGGTGGAATATTTCGGGGAGCAACTGCAGGGATTCCTGTTCACCCAAAATGGATGGGTACAGAGCTATGGCAGCCGTTGTGTAAAACCGCCGGTTATTTTTGGAGATGTAAGCCGCCCTGCCGACATGACCGTTCGCTGGAGCAGCTTTGCACAGTCGCACACCGGTAAGTTGATGAAAGGAATGCTCACCGGCCCTGTTACTATTCTGCAATGGTCGTTTGTACGTGATGATCAGCCCCGTTCCGCCACGGCCAATCAAATTGCATGGGCTATCCGCGATGAAGCAGTGGCATTGGAAAAGGCAGGTATCAAAGTGATCCAGATCGATGAACCCGCTATCCGGGAAGGACTACCTTTACGTAAAGAAAACCGGGCCGCTTACCTGGAGTGGGCGGTGCAGGTGTTCCGTATTTCCGCCAGTGGTGTGAAAGACGAAACACAGATCCATACGCATATGTGCTACAGCGAATTTAATGATATCATTGAGCATATTGCGGCAATGGATGCAGATGTAATTACCATTGAAACATCCCGTTCACAAATGGAGTTGCTGGATGCCTTTGCGGATTTTAAATACCCTAACGAGATAGGCCCCGGCGTATATGATATTCATTCTCCCCGGCAGCCGTCGGCAGAGGAAATGATCGCACTGCTGGAAAAAGCGGCTGTTACGCTGCCGGCAAGGAACCTGTGGGTAAATCCTGATTGCGGGTTGAAAACCCGTAAGTGGCCGGAAACAAAAGTGGCTTTATCGAATATGGTACGCGCAGCGGAAGTAATGAGAACAAAAGCCGCTTTATAAATACTAAAACAATACAACAATGACTATAGCCGAAAGAATTGTTCATTCGGAAACACGGATCTTTAAAGCCGTGTTTCCCAGTACCACCAACCATTACGATACTTTGTTCGGCGGTACCGCCATGTCGCTGATGGATGAAGTGGCGTTTATTACCGCTACCCGTTTTGCAAGGAAAAAGATGGTAACGGTATCATCCGGGAAAATAGATTTCAACAAACCTATTCCTGCCGGCACCATTGTGGAACTGATCGGTAAAATAACGGAAGTAGGGAATACCAGTGTGAAAGTGCTGGTGGAAATTTATATTGAGGAGATGTATTCCGATACCCGGGAAAAGGCCATCACGGGAACATTCAGCCTGGTGGCCATTGGTGAAGATAAACTGCCGGTAAGTGTGAGATAGTCAGAAGGTAAAGGGTGATCCTGGTTAACGGATCACCCTTTTTATATTCATCGGATATTATTCCAGGTTAAGGTCTTTTACACCGAGCACTTCTGTAGAGATCTCTCCCAGCCATCCTGCTTCTGCACGGATAGCGGTATGTACTTTTATAAAGTTGATCCCTTTGAGTTTTACCGGGTTACCATTTTTATCTACCGCCCAGTCCAGTTTTATTTTTGCATCGGGGTCATTATTCGCGAGGTTATCCGCATAGCCCCAGGAGAAAGCCGGCGAAATATAGTGAGGTGAGGAAGGATCGCTGGTGGTGTTTTTGATATTCGCGTCCGTAAGTCTGGTACCGGTGAAAGTAATGCTGTCGCCTTTCCATTGTGGATAATAGGATTGATCGTGAAATACATTCCTGGCCAGGTAACCGGTGTTACCCTTGTTATCTTTCCAGCGGATATATTCCGCATCGCTGGTATACGGATCATCCGGATTCGTTCCCCTGTTTTTTGTTTCGTTGGGTTTATAATAAGTGACCTGGTAGTTTTTTACAGTTTTGGAACTGTTGTATTCAGAACCGGCAATTTCATACCATTCATCATCCGGTAATCCATTCTTATTGGCGTCTGCAGATACGGAGATGACGCCCGGTTCGGCAAACTGGTCGAAGGCATTGCCCAGTACAATAAAGGAATATTCGCCGGGTACATTTTTGATGGTGTGGTCAAATCCCATCAGTACATAACCGCCAAATCCTCCCAGGGAAATCATTTGTTCCTGCCCCAAAGCTGCCAATGCATAATCCGCCATCTCTTTATCGGAGTCGCCTGTTTTCCAGGCTGGCAGTTCGTTGGTGAACTGACCCGGTGCGGGGAAATACTCGAACACTTTCGTCACCTTGTTCAGGAAAGGCCCGGTAGGCTCAGGGTCTTCGATGATCTCGTTTTTGTCTTTGGAGCAACTCCCCAGTATAACTGCGAGGAGCAATACGGCGGGTAAAAATCTACGTTTCATTGTATAGTTTTAGTTGGTTATAATTATTTAGTGCCGGAAATAAAAGCGATATGTGCCGGTATTTCACCGGTGGTAACCGACCATTTCTTTTTTCCTGCGGGGGTAAAGCAGTAAAGGACGCCGGAAGACACATAATCTTTCGCATCCGTTACGAAAATTTCCCTGGTGGCCGGATTTACCGCGATGCCGTAGGGCATGCGGATAGATTTATCCGTACCATCGGTAATGAAATTGGTGTTCAGCACGGTTTCAGTTTTTACATTCAGCATGTTGTAGGTAATGGTCCATTTACCGGTATTGTAACTGAAAACGGAGCCGTATACATAAGCGGTATCGCCGGCGATCCACAGGTTACTTACCGGGATATCAAACTGTTTTTTTACCACATCTGTTTTGGTATCAATTAAAAAAAGACGGGAGGGTATATTGTAATAGTCGCCCCGTGAAGTAACATAGATATCCCCGTCGTTGTCTACCTTGAGCCGGTTGAGGTTAATAGCAACATCGATCTTTTTTATCTCTTTAAAAGTATTTAAATCTATCACCGACACGGTGCGATCGTAGTTAGGTACGCGATATCCACCGGAGTTAGCTACATATAATTTATTGCCTGCCACCGCCATTTCTTCCGGCTGATAGCCAACAATCACCTTGCGTGTTATTTCCAGGGTAGCGGTATCAATTTCCGCTACAAAGCCGATGGGGGCATTGGGTTCAACCAGTACCGGACCGGCATATGAGCTCACATATGCTTTACCGTTAGCAAAGGTGATATAACGGCAATTGAGGATGTTGATCTGTTTGATCCGTTTGGCGCTTGCTGCATCCATTACTTCTACCTTATTGGAAATATTGATCACGGCATACAATTTTGAACCGTATGTTGCGATGTCATTTCCTACATCGCCCAGTTCTTTTACTGCCGTGGGGTTGGCGGTAGCATAGATATTACTTTTGTAGATGCCTGTGGTGTAATCATAATAATCCAGTGTGGATTTATTGCTCCCCATATTGCCTTCATTCAGGAGATAAAATCCATTGTAGGCAGCACCCGGCCTGGCAGTATCGACCGGCGTTATTTCCGGCGGAACAATTTTGTCGCCTTTCCGGCAACCGCTGATGGCCAGTCCTGCGAGGGCTGCCACTGATACTATATTCCTTAACTGTTTCATCATGGCATGTACATTAAATATTCACGGTTAAAACGAAGCGGTAATTTCTTCCCGGCATGGGGTAGCTGATCACCACTTCATAAAACTGGTTGGCGAGGTTATTTACCTGCGCCGTTACATGAAAGCGGGTGTGTTTATAGCTGAATTGCCTGCCCAGTGAAATATCGCTGGTATACCAGGGCTCCACATAATTCTTTGCCTTATTTTCCTTGCTGTTATATCTTTCACCGGTATAGATGAAGCTGTAGTTGCCTTCCCATTGTTTGTAATCGGCGCCCAGTATCAGTGAGCCGCTGTGGCGGGGAATATAAACGATCTGATCGCCGTAAAAACTATCAGACGGATCTGTGAAGTCCTGTGCGCGCTGGAAGGTATAGGTAAGCTTTGTGCTGAACTGTATTTGTTTTTTTATCAGCCATAAGGCTTTCGCTTTTACATCCACCCCTTTTATTTTTACGAAGCCCAGGTTCTCCATCTGCCAGCTTAGCATACTGGCGCCGGGAACGGCTACTATTTTATTATTCACTTCGTTGTAATAGGCATCTGTTTCAATGCCGGCCTGTATGATCCGGCTGTTAGTGAAAGTTTTATTCCAGGTAAATCCAACGTCGTATTGAGTGGCAAATTCCGGTTGCAGGAAACGGTTGCCGATCTCTGTATAATACAGGTCGTTAAATGTAGGCATACGGAAAATCCGCTTGTAAAATCCGCGTAGCCTGACAGCGGGAGAGCGTGCAGGCTGCCAGGAAACAAATATTGCCGGTGTGAATTGTTGCTGGTAAGGAGCCGCTGCATTTTTCTTTACGGTTTCATTCACAAAGGTGCCCAGTATGCTGGCTTGTGCACTGAACCGGTTGAAGCTGATATTGGTAGCAGCAGCAGCGAGGGTAGTGTACCGGGTAGGGTAGCTGAAATTGGTAAGATCGGCATCCAGCCGGTTCCATTGGAAATCGCCGGAAGCGGCGATGGTCCACCAGTTGGTGAGGGTATACTGGTGTGCCATGGAGAAATACATTTCGTACTGCCGGTAGTGGTTGTCGATATAGAGGCGGGCAGTATCCGGCGCCAGGAACCGCGTATAGTCGTAAGCGTATTTCCCGTTCAGCAGGATGCTGTAACGTTTGGTAACATCTTTCCGGAAGCTGGATTGTATAAAGATATCCTGGTCCCATTGCCGGTCCACATGCCCGAAAACGCCATTTACAATGAATCCTGGCAGGCCGCGTTCCGACTGGTAATAGTATATTTTTGTGCTCCATTCCCCGCCATTCAGCAGGCCGTTAAAACCGCCTTCTACACGAACAGCATTTACATCGCCGTTCGTGCGGTAAGCGCTGGTGTCATATACAAGGTGTCCGTTATCGTCGCGTTTCTGGTAAGAGAATTTGTACCTGCCGGTAGCATTGATCCATTCGGTGCTGAAAGAAGCGGATACTTTGCTGCTGATCTTTTGTTGCCATAACAGGGAGGGATTGAACAGGCCGAAAGAGCCGGTTTTTATGGTACCTCTTACATGTGTTTTTTCGTTTGCTGCGAATTTTGGTTTGAGAGAAGTGAGATAAATAGCGCCTGCCGATCCAAAGTCTTTCGCCGGCTGGAAGATGTTACTCTTTTGCCCATTGTACAGGGCGATTTCTTCCATATTATCCAGCGAAAACTTTCCAAGATCTACCTGGCCATTCTGTGCGTTACCCAGTTGTATACCATCATAGAACACGCCCACCTGGTTGGTGCCCATGCTGCGGATATCAACGGTTTTAAGCCCGCCGATGCCGCCATAGTCCTTTACCTGCAGGCCTGCAAAAAAACGGATAGCATCCGCCACGGAGTGACTGCCCAGCCGCTCCAGTTCTTTCGCCTGCATTTTCTGCCCGGGGCTCACTTCCCTGGCCGCCCGGGGTGCGGTTACGGATACCTCCCTGAGTGCTTTGGCGGTTACAGTATCGGCCTGCTGCGCATACGTACCCGTTACGCTGCAGAGCAATACTAGTAACATTGCGGCGCCCGCATGTTTTTTGAAACGCATCATTCCCAAGCCTGTTAATATTCCATCAACAGCTTTCGCAATAAGAAAAATAAATCAGGAAAGAAACAAGTACGGGCAATGCCCGCAGATTGAATGTATTCCCAAGCTTCATTCCACGAAAGCTTAAAAAAGTAGTGTTATGGCAGGTATTCTGACTTATCTCTGCTTTGGGCGACCTTCCCATTGAATGTTCAACAGTGGTCTGACTGGCGATGCCCTGGCATTGTATGAGACTTACAGCAGCGGGACTGTCCGGGATTTTCACCTGGTTCCCTTTTAATCAGGCATATCCGGGATGGACATGCCTGAACCATAGCGGGGCAAAAGTAGGTTATTATTTGGTGGATTCAAAAACAAGGGGCCGGTAACGGGTTATTTGGCGGCTGCTTCCTCGCAGTTGTCTTTACGCCTGGTATCTATCAGGTATTGGATTTTCCATCCATCGGGGAACTTCACCATTTGAAAGGAATCAACGCCGCAATGTGAAAACTGCCCCTTGAAAAAGAAGCGATAGGGCGCCCATACGGAGGCCAGGCGTCCATCCAGCAGGAGGGAGCCGAAAACGATACGCTCGTCGGCCGCATTGGCAGGCAGTTTGGCAATGTGAGAAGCAAATTCACTGATAGGCATGGTATGCACTGTTTCGTTGCCGGCTTTGTTTTCCATTACAGATTGTAATTGCGCTCCGGGAGCAAAACAGCCGGCAACTGCGGCGCTGTCTGCATTGAGCATAGCGGTAAACAGCCGTTGGATAGTGGCTTTTATAGCGTCTTCCTGTGTTTGGGCATGCAGGGAAGTGGCCATGGTGAGCAGTATAACGCAGAGTATAACAGGTCGCATTTTTTTCTTACAATATACTGATTTTGCGGGCGATAACGGATGCTCACCTTTCCCGGGAAAAACACCGGGCGGGAAATATAGTCAACACACCGGGAAATGCAGATACCTTCACCCCTTACCGGCAGCCTACCTTTACCATATCAGTTCAAATAATTAAAACATTGCTTATGAACCGCAACAAATCGGCCTGGTTATCTTTAGCGGCATTGCCTCTCTTTATTGCAGCCTGCAGCAAGGATAATGACGATGCACCCCAAACAGGCACACCTGCAACTATCACTGTGGAAAATGTATTGGAGTCCAAACCACTGGTGGAGTCCGGAACATTTAAAAATGAAGGCGCGGCGCCCGTTATCATGCCCGGTGAATCTATCTCTTTCCGGTTTTCAGCAGCAAAAGGACAGGCCCTGTCTTTTGCTACTATGTATGGTTGGTCAAACGACCTGTTTTTTGCACCGGCTAACCCGGGCATCAAATTATATGAGGACAGCGGTACACCAATAGAAGGAGATGTTTCCGCCCAGGTAAGGCTGTGGGACAATGGTACACGTATTAACCAGGTACCCGGCGCTGCTGTGGCACACCCCGGCGCCGCGGAAACGGCCCCGAAAAATGTTACAGAAGTGGCAGGAATGGATGCACAGGGAAATAGCTATGCGGCTGCATCGGCCCTGATGAAAACAACGCTTCACTATGAAGGTAATTCCACTTTTACATTAACGATAAAGAATACTTCGGGCGGCACCTCCAATCCAACGCCATTCAGTCCCGGTGTATGGGCCATTTCATACATCGCCGGCGGCACCCTCCTGGATCCTAACCCATTGTATGAAGCAGGTAAACCTACTGCAAACGGGTTGACAAACATTGCTGAAATGGGCGATAACAGCATCCTGGGCGAGTATATTAAAGGGCAAACAGGCATCTTTACGCCGCTTTCACCGGTATTGGTGGTGGTTTATAACGGTATCGACAATCCCATTTATAAAACAGGGGAAAATGACCGTGGTAAAGGATTAAAGGAATTAGCACAGAAAGGCGATGCCAGCGGGCTTGCAGCATATCTTAAAACCGTAAGTGGTGTAAAGGAGGTTTATATATTACCGGCAGCTAATTCTACCGTATTGTTGCCTAAAGCAGGCGGCCAGGCGGGCAGCAGTGTTTCACAACAGCTGAAAGTAGCCAAAGGCGACAGGATAGCCATTGCCACTATGTACGGGTTCTCCAACGACTGGTTCTTCGCTTCAAAAGACAACGGGGCAGATGCTACTCAGAAAGGCGATATTTCTTCTTCTGTTGCGCTTTACGATGACGGTACTGCCGTGAATCAATTCCCCGGAGCAGGTATCACACAATTTAACCTGGCAGGCACCCCGCTGGATGAAAGCAAGGTAATAGAAGAAGTGCCTAATCCCAATGCTTTTACCACATTACCCGCTATCACCGGTATCATAAAAGTAACACTTCAATAATCTCTTTAAACTGTATTTGGGAAATGGAAAATTTATTCACTGTATTAGGAAAAGAAGACGTGTCTGACAAGAACAGGCAACTCTTTGAGCAAATGGAAAAAGCATTTGGAAAGGTGCCTAATCTCTATAGCGTTCTGGCCTATTCAGAGAACGCCCTGGCATCTTATCTGAAACTGGAAGGAAGTCCTACTTCTCTTAACAGTAAAGAAGTTGAAGCTGTGAACCTGGTAGTGAGCGAAGTTAATTCCTGTGTGTACTGCCTCAGCGCTCATACTATTATTGCCCGTAAAGCCGGTATATCGGAGTTGCAGTCGATAGAAGTACGCTCAGGAACAGCTGCTTTCGACAGCAAACTGGATGCATTAGTAAGATTAACAAAAGCAGTTACGGAAAAGCACGGACATATTGATACGATGTTGCTGAATGAATTTTTTGAAGCGGGGTACACAAAGGAAAACCTGGTAGATGTGCTGGTGCTTATTGGCGACAGAACCATCAGTAACTTGCTGCATGCGGTAGCGCAGGTACCGGTGGATTTTCCACTGGCAAAGGAATTGGCATAAGTAACATTTATTGACGTAAAGTAAGGTAATAATGAAGAGAGGAAAAATGATCCGCTATCATGTAATATTGTTTTCCATTGCATTGGAACTGTTGATATCACTTCCGGCTGTGAAAGCGCAGGGGCAGATGAAGAGCCAGACAGGATTGCTATCCGCAACGGGCGCTGCTTATACTATACCGCAGCAGCCGGAAGATATCAGTCCTTTGCTGAACGGTGAATCTATTCCCGCGGTAATACTTAAAGATGTATCGGGGAAGGCATTTGACCTGAACAAAGCAGTGGCGAACAAGCCCACGATCCTTATCTTTTACCGGGGAGGCTGGTGCCCTTTCTGCTCCAGGCAACTGTCTGGCTTGCAGGAGATAGTACCTGTGCTTGAAGAAAAAGGTTACCAGCTGATTGCGGTTAGCACAGACAAACCCGAAGGGTTAAAGCAGTCGGCCGTGAAACAGCAGTTGGGCTACACATTGCTGTCCGATGCGGATACGAAGGTGTCCAAACTGTTTGGCATAGCCTACAAAGCTCCCGAAGCTTATTGGGAAATGCTGCCCAAAACCAGCGGAGGAATGGATACCGATCTTTTACTGCCGGTACCTTCCGTATTTATCCTGGATAGAAAGGGAGTGATACATTTTGAGTACATCAATCCGGATTTTAAACAACGTCTTAACCCGGAATTGCTGAAAGTAGTAGCGGCGCAAATTTA
>NZ_DATMTE010000742.1:0-3264 GCF_035564935.1 Chitinophaga sp.
GCCGTATACACGCAGGCTGTTCAAACCAAGTTTGTCTTTAATACCGGGGAAAGTGTAACCAAGGCTGATTTCACGTGCTCTCAGGAAGTCGCCTTTTTCCAGCCAGCGGGTAGAGGCCTGGTTGGTAGGTGCATCGGAGAGTACCAGTTTGGGAACATCTGTGTTTCTGTTTTCAGGAGTCCATCTGTTTTTGATCTCTTCCAGGTTATTCTGGAAATAGTTGTTCATCAATGCAGCCCTGGTGGCATTGTATACGTAATTACCACCGCTGTACTGCAGCAGGATACTCAGGTCAATGCCTTTGTAACTGAAGGTGTTATTGAAACCACCATACCAGGTAGGAAAACCGGATTTATCCAGGTACTGTGCATCAGAGGCTGTAACAGGCGCCATTTGTTTGGTACCATCGGGAGAAGTCCATTTTTGTGCGGTGGGTACGTTAGGATCTACATTGTACATCACCAGTTCGCCTTTGGCGTTGTAGTACATGGGATTACCATTGTCAGGATTTACGCCGCCCCACTTAATGAGCCTGAATACGCCGAGGGTTCTGTCAACTACAGCCCTGTTGCTTCCTTTGATGATGTCTGATCCGTCGGCAGTGTTAGTTACCCTGTTTTTAATAAAGGTGAAGTTGATGCTGGAGTTCCAGCTGAAATCCCTTGTAGTGATGTTCTGTGTATTGACTGTTAGTTCTAAGCCTTTATTCCACATGGTACCAATGTTGGTAGTGAGAATAGAGCCAACAGCGCCGGTAACCGGATCCCACGGAGTACCCACGGTAGCGAGAATGGGCGCATCAAGGATCAGGTGATCAATGTTACTGTGGAAGTAATCCGCCACAAAAGTGATCCTGTTTTTCAGCAGGGTAACGTCAACGCCTATATCCAGTTTCTTTGATTTTTCCCATTGCAGGTTAGGGTCACCGATCTGTGCAACGCCAAATCCGTTTACGTCGCCGTATTGTCCGCCGCCATAAAGAGAACGGAATGCGTAGGCGCGGATGTTGGAGTTACCCACTATACCATAGCTGGCCCGCAGTTTCAGGTCGCTGATCACAGAGATATTGTCTTTGAAGAAGCCTTCTTCAGAGATTCTCCATCCTACGGATACACCGGGGAAGTAACCGCGGCGGTTATTGGTACCGAAGTCTGAGTAAGCATCTGCCCTGAGGGTCGCATCAAAATAGTATTTTGAACCGTAGTTGTAGCCCACTTTACCGAAGTAAGATTCGAAGGACTTGGCAATTCTGCTACCACCCGTATAGCTGTTTTCAGCACCGGCAAACAAACCATCATAGATCTCTTTAAAATAAGAATCTGCGAGGTTACCCTGGCCGGTATATAATTGTTTCTGCTCAGAATGTTGGGATTCCTGACCTATGGTAGCACTGATAAAGTGCAGGTTGTTGATGGATTTCGTATAGGTGGCAAAGTTAGACCAGTTCCACAGGTTCTGCCTTAAGAGGTTTTCCTGTACCAGGCCATTGTTGCCTAATCCTAAACCAGCCTGTAAGGGACCACTGTACTGGTCTTCAAAGTTTTGTACCATGTCCACGCCAAAACGGGAAGTGATCTTCAAACCGGTAATAGGTTCCACTTCCACGTAAATGCTCGATAGCACACGGGTAGAAGTGTTATCATTTCTTCCATATTCCAGGTTAGACAGCGGATGGAAAAAACGGTTCAGTTTAGCGGTGGTGATATTGTTACCATCTGCAAGGTCCCCGTTGCTGGACTTGATATAGAGGTTGCCGCTCTTGTCATATACCGGTACGTTTGGCATCGCGTTATAGGCGGAGAAAGTAGATCCTGCAAGATACCCGTCGGACAATACACCATTATTAAGTGATTTGGAAGTGTAGAGGGAAATGCCTGATTTCAGCCATTTCTTTGGCGTAACATCGAGGTTCATACGGATACTTCCTCTGCGTAAGCGGTTTACGAGTACCATACCCTGCTGATCGGCATATTCGCCGGAGGCATAAAATTTTGCTTTCTCTGTACCGCCTGTTAATGATAACTGGTGGTTCTGGATAACACCGGTGCGGAACACTTCGTCCAGCCAGTTAGTACGGTCTGGTTTACCATCGCCGTTCAGGTCGATGTCTTTAGCCAGGATAGGCGCGGTACCACCTGTTTTGGTGGCATTCCTTGCTTTTTCATTCTGGATAATAGTAAAGTCGTCGCCGTTCAGCAGTTTAGGCAATCTCGCCGCCTTGCTGGCGCCTACATACCCATTATAGTTTACGCTAATGGTGCCGTTTTTACCTCTTTTGGTAGTGATAACAATTACGCCTGCAGCGGCACGGGAACCATACAGGGCACTGGCAGCGGCATCTTTCAGTACATCTACTGATTCGATGTCGTTCGGGTTGATATCTGCCAGCGGGTTATAACGGGTACCATTACCACTGTTGAAAACGTTCAGGTTATTCAACGAGTTCACCGGGATACCATCTACTATTACCAGTGGCTGTGTGCTGTTGGTAATGGAGTTAACCCCCCTGATGCGGATGTTTACGTTATCGCCCAGTACACCGGAGTTGGTGCTGATATTCACACCGGCAGCGCGGCCGGTGAGGGCCTGGTCAAAGCTGGTACCAGGGCGGCTGTTTACGAGTCCGGCTGATACATGGCTCACGGAAGAGGTGACGTCTTTTCTTTTCAGCTCTCCATAACCGGTTACCAGTATTTCGCTCAGTATTTTATTGCTGGCGGTTAAAGCAACCTGGATGTTCTGACGGTTACCTGTTTTTTCTTCCCTTGTTTCATAGCCTACGAAAGAAAATTGCAGGATGGCATTGGCATCTGCCTGGATGGAAAACTTACCGTCGGCGCCTGATACCACGCCGGTTTTAGTGCCTTTGATGATTACAGATACGCCTGGCAGGTCCTGACCATCCGTTGCATCTGTTACCTTACCTGTAATCGTTCGGGTCTGGGCATAGGCATGCACCACACCAATGGCTAATAAAAGCCATAGTAGTAAACCTTTTTTCATACGGTTTCAATTTGGTTTAGATATATAAGAAATATTGCGGCAGGCAGCCTTGCGTCAGATTTTGGTTTAATAATTCATCGGGTATTATGCAGCATGGGCGCCTGCCTTGTTCATGTTATTCAGATTTTGGTTTAAAGGTGACTTGTTGTTCAACAGATATATTTCCCCGAACCTAAAAGGGCCCGGTGCATTGATCTGTTATATAAATGATTTAATAAAAGAAACCTGGTTGTAGCTGGCAACGCCACCACCATGGATATC
>NZ_DATMTE010000743.1:0-6230 GCF_035564935.1 Chitinophaga sp.
CTTCTTCCTTTGATAAAATTTTTACAGGTACTGTTATTTTATCCGCAATCATTTCACTGGTTACTCCCGCTATTGGCAGCTCGCGCGCCGGGTAGATAGGGAGCAGTATTACCTCGTTTGCCAGCGACAGACTTTCTGCAAAGCCGTCTGCCAGGTCGCGGGTGCGGGTAAATAAGTGCGGCTGGAAAATAACCGTGCATTTTTTCCCCGGAAACAATGCCTTTGCACTGGAGATCAGTGCACGCAATTCTTCCGGATGGTGTGCATAATCATCGATGTATACCTGTTGATCTGTTTTTACTGCGTATTCAAACCTTCGTTTGATGCCTTTAAAACTGGCGATGGCAGCACGGATCTTAGCGGCGTCTATTCCCAGCAGCTGTGCTACCGTAATAGCGGCTACTGCATTTTCCACGTTGTGCATGCCGCCAATGTGCATTACAACGTTATCGATCATCCAGTCCTGCTGCATTACATCAAACTCATATCCGCCGTTGATCATGCGGATGTTGGCGGCGTAAGCATTGGCCACATCGTTTTGTAAACTGTACAACAACTTGTTTGTTGCATTGAGCTCATTGTTGCGGTGCAGGCCGAACTTAGCAATCAGCGTGCCATTGGGCTTGATGTTATGCGTATACTGTATAAAAGCATCTTCCATTGCTTCCGGTGTGCCGTAAATATCCAGGTGGTCTGCATCCATGGCAGTCAGAACGGCGATATCCGGACTTAATTTCAGGAAAGAGCGATCGTACTCGTCTGCTTCAATTACTGCTACTGCCTTTTCGCTGCTCCAGAAGTTTTTGTTATAGTTTACGCTGATACCACCCAGGAAAGCATTACAGCCATAACCGCTATCTGTAAGCAGGTGAGCGATCATGGTAGAAACAGTTGTTTTACCATGTGTGCCCGCTACCGTGATGGCAAACAGGGAACGGGTAATTTCCTGCAGCACGTCACTGCGCTTTACCACTTCATAACCATTATCACGCAACCACTGCAATTCTGTATGAGTAGCCGGTATAGCCGGCGTATACACTACCAGGGCAGCCGCTTTATCGATCAGGTTAATATCGTCTGTATAATGGATCTGCATACCTTCTGCCTCCAGCTGCTTTGTGAGCGCTGTGGAGGTACGGTCATAACCGCTTACATACACACCCTTCTCATTGAAGAAGCGTGCAATGGCGCTCATGCCAATACCACCGATGCCGATGAAATAAACCCTTTGTATGTTGTTCAAATCCATATATTCTTCTAAAAAATCTTTGCTAAATAATTCCCAGCACCTGGTTAGCAATGGTTACATCGGCATGGGGATTTCCCAGCTTACCGATATTGCTTTCCAGTTGTTCCATCAGCGCTTTGTTTTGCAAAAGGCTGAACAGCACATTTCCCAGTTGTGAACGTACCTCATCATCTTTAATGATCAGCCCTGCCTGTTTGTTAACCAGGTTCATGGCGTTGGATGTCTGGTGGTCTTCCGCCGCAAACGGGTAGGGTACAAATATCACCGGCTTCTTCACCACACACAGTTCCGCGATCGCCAATGCACCGGCCCTTGATAACACTACGTCTGCTGCTTTATAGGCAAAGTCCATCACGTTGATGAAATCGTATACTTTAATATGCGATCCATATGGCGCAGCGGCAGCTTTTGCTGTTTCGTAATAAGGCTTCCCTGTTTGCCAGATCAGCTGTATATCCTTGTCCGCTATCTCTTTCAGTAACGGTTGTAATCCTTCATTAATGGATTTAGCTCCCAGGCTGCCCCCCACGGCGAAGATGGTTTGTTTTGCAGTGCTCAGTCCAAAATGCTGCAGTGCGTCTTCGCGTGTTACGGCCGACTGTGAAATGCTGTTCCTCACAGGGTTGCCGGTCATTACCAGTTTTTCAGGCGGAAAAAATTTATCCATACCATCATATGCCACGCAGATCTTTTTCGCTTTCTTACCCAGTATTTTATTTGTTTTCCCTGCAAAGGAATTTTGTTCCTGTATCAAGGTAGGCGTACCATTTTTCTGTGCCCTGTTCAGCATCGGAAAACTGGCGTATCCTCCCACACCTACCACTACATCCGGCTGGAAACTTTGCAGAATGGCCTTTGCACGGCGCAGGCTTTTCCATATCTTAAACGGCAGCAGGATATTTTTGAAAATATTGCTCCTGTTAAAACCGGCTATTTCCAATCCTTCGATCGGGTAACCTGCCTGCGGCACTTTTTCCATTTCCATTTTCCCGGTTGCACCTACAAATAATATGTTGATGTCCGGTTCTATTTTCTTCAACGCATTCGCGATCGCTATCGCCGGGAAGATGTGTCCCCCGGTACCGCCGCCTGCTATGATCACTTTGCGTTGCATGTGTTGTTCCTGATTACAGATTGTTGTTATAAATACGTATTAAGCGACAGCAGCGTTTTCCGCTTGCGCAATAACTCTTTCCAAACGCTCTTTCTCTGCCTGTTTACCTTCCATCTCTTCCACATTCCGGGATACACTCAGGATAATACCGATAGCCATACTGGTAAACAATACAGAAGAACCACCCATACTCACCAGTGGGAGCGGAAGCCCTGTAACCGGGAACAGCTGTACGTTTACCGCCATATTGGTTAATGCCTGTATTACCAGCGTTACACTGAGTCCTACTGCCAGGAATGCTCCAAAAGCATAAGGACATCTTTTATAGATCCTGATACTTCTCAATAATAAAATCATATAAGCCGCCAGTATCAGGAAGGCGCCAAATATGCCATATTCTTCTATGATGGTGGCATAGATATAATCGGAATAGGCGTGCGGCAGGAAGTTACGTTGTGTACTGTTGCCGGGGCCTTTACCTAAAATACCGCCGCCTGCTATGGCGATGTTGGCCTGCTGTACCTGGTAGGGAGTTTCCGTATGATCGCCATGCATAAAGTTATCAATACGTTTTTCCCAGGTTTTGGTACGCATTTCCATTCCCGTTACTTTAGCCACACCAAAGAGCAATACTACCAGTACAGCTCCTCCAGCTACCATAGAGGCGAGGAACCGGATTGGCACCCTGCCTATAAAGCAAAGCAGCATACAGCTGGCGCCCAGCAGGAGTGCCGTACTCATATTGGCCGGCATGATCAGTGCGCAAATGATGCCAACGGGGATGATGATAGGCAGAAATCCTTTTTTGAAATCGCCGATCAGATTCTGCCTTCTTGATAACTGCCTGCTTACATACATGAATATGGCGAGTTTGGCCACATCCGATGTTTGAAAGGTTAGGTTAATGATGGGTAGCCTGATCCACCTGCTGGCTTCATTGATATTGGAACCAAAGGCCAGTGTGTACATCAGCAATGGTATGGATATAAGGAACCCTATTTGCGCTACGCGGGAATAGATGGTATAGTTCACGCGGTGTGCAAAATAGATGATCACCAGTCCCATAGCCAGTACCGTAAGCTGCTTCAGGAGATAGTACTCCGTATGGCCGCCTCTTTCACGGTAGGCAAGTGAGCCGGTAGCGCTATATACAGCAAGCAGGCTTACCAGCGATAGAAAAAGTACTACCGCCCAGATAACCTTGTCGCCTTTTGTTCTATAGAGCAATCCCATCGGTTCCTGCTTTTATCTTTTTTATTTTTTTAGCTATTTACCCTTTATTCTGCTGATCAACGCCTGTTTACAATGCTTTTACTTCTTCCTTAAACTTCCTTCCACGGTCTTCGTAATTTTTAAAAAGATCAAAGCTGGCGCAGGCGGGCGACAATAAAACGATGTCTCCCTTCGCGGCCTGTTTAAATGCTTCCTGTACGGCATCGTGCATACTGGTGGTATTGATCATCACCGGGGTGTCTTTTGATAACGCCGTAAAGATGGGGGTGTTGTCCACACCCATACAAATAATTGCTTTCACCTTTTCTTTCACGAGATCGCGGATGGCATCGTAGTCGTTGCCTTTGTCTACGCCGCCCATGATCAGCACAATCGGTTTGTCAAAACTTTCCAGTGCAAACCATACGGAGTTCACATTGGTGGCTTTGCTATCGTTTATAAAATCCACGCCTCTCACCGTGGTCACATATTCCATGCGGTGTTCAAGACTTTCGAACGACGCAAGGCTCTCGCGGATCTTTTCATTTCTTATATCCATGGTCCTGCCTGCAATTGCTGCTGCCATTGAATTATACAGATTGTGTTTTCCCTTTAATGACAGGTCATACATTGACATGATAACCGGTTCTCCGTTGACATCTATGTGCAACTGGTCGTTGGCAATAGAGCCGCCTTCTTTCAGTGGTTTCATGATGGTAAAAGGTATTGATGCTGAATAAATGGGTTGCTGCGCTAAATGTCGCATGATCTCAGGATCATCCATGCAGTAGATGAAGTAGTCTTCAGCTGTTTGATTCATGGCAATTCTGAATTTGGAGGCTACGTAATTTTCCATTTTATAGTCGTAGCGGTCCAGGTGATCAGGCGTAATGTTCAGCAGGATGGCCACATTGGGCTTGAAGTCCTTAATGTCATCCAGCTGGAAGCTGCTGATTTCAATCACATAATACTCCGCCGGTGCGGTTGCCACCTGCCTTGCGTAGCTCACGCCAATATTGCCAACCATGGCCACATCCAAACCTGCGTTTTTAAAGATGTGATAGGTGAGGGCCGTAGTGGTGCTTTTGCCGTTGCTGCCGGTGATGGCAATGATCTTTTTACCTGTCGAGAAACGGTAGGCCAGCTCAATTTCAGAAATCACGGGTATGCCTTTTTCGCGTACCTTTTTCATCAGTTCCGACTTTTCGGGAATACCGGGACTTTTAACAATTTCGTTTGCGTCCAGTATGATATCCCAGGAATGATGTCCTTCTTCAAAAGAGATCTGGTTTACCGCCAGTTCCTGTTTGTAGTTGTCTTTTATAATTCCTCCATCAGACACAAATACATCATACCCTTGCTGTTTTCCCAGCAAAGCAGCTCCTATTCCGCTTTCTCCTGCTCCCAGTATGACGAGTTTGTATCCCATTTCGTTTAGTCTGCTTAGTTAGTATTTATTATTATCTCATTTTTAATGTAGCAATACCTGCTACCACGCACATGATGGTCACGATCCAGAACCGCACTGATATTTTACTTTCGTGATAACCGATCTTCTGGTAGTGGTGATGCAACGGCGACATCTTCAGGATACGCCGGCCTTCGCCATATTTCTTTTTGGTGTATTTAAAGTAAGATACCTGTAACATCACCGATAATGATTCCACCAGGAATACACCACAGAAGATGGGGATCAGCAATTCTTTCCGCACAATAATGGCAAGGGATGCAATGATACCGCCCAGTGCAAGGCTACCGGTATCTCCCATGAAAACCTGCGCCGGGTAAGCATTGTACCAGAGGAAACCGATACATCCGCCCACAAAGGCCGCAATGAAAATGGAAAGCTCACCAAGATTGGGGATGTACATGATGTTCAGGTATTCCGCAAACTGGATATTACCGGATACATATGCAAAGATGCCCAGCCCTATACCTATAATACCTGAAACGCCTGTTGCCAGTCCATCCAGCCCATCAGTAAGATTAGCGCCGTTTGATACGGCCGTAATAATAAAGATGACCACCAGTATATAAAGAACGAACGTATACTTTTCCGCACCCGGGATCCAGGAGATCAGTTTTGAATAATTGAACTCATGATTTTTTACGAACGGGATAGTGGTGATCGGTGTTTTAACATCCACAAAACGGTGCCCGTCGCGGGTTACACGTTCAGGGTGATTGGTCACCTGTCTTTCGTAGGGCGCCAGCGGCTTTGCACCTATTACTTCACGTGATACCACCACATCTGTATTAAAATAAAGGGTACAGCCAACGATCAAACCAAGTCCTACCTGGCCCATGATCTTGAAACGTCCTGCCAGCCCTTCTTTATTCTTCTTAAATACTTTGATATAATCATCCAGGAAACCGATCAGCCCTAACCATACAGTGGATAACAGAATCAGCCAGATATACACATTGGCTATCTGTGCAAATAGCAGGGTGGGGATTACAATGGCAGATAAGATGATAAGCCCGCCCATAGTAGGGGTGCCCTTTTTGGAATTTTCGCCCTGAAGGCCCAGTTCACGGATGGTTTCCCCGATCTGTTTTTTCTGCAGAAATCTAATAATCCTTTTACCGAACAGCAAAGAAATGATCAGCGACAGCAACAATGCCATCGTTACACGGAAAGTGATATACTGAAAC
>NZ_DATMTE010000744.1:0-3453 GCF_035564935.1 Chitinophaga sp.
TTTTACGGTGGATTTTTTGCCATTTGACATGACGGATACGGCATAGGTTCCGTCCGGCAGGTCTCCAAGGAACAGTTTTACTTCCATGGCATGGCCGTCCTGCTTTCTGACCAGTTGCCCCAACAGGCTGTATACTTCAATCGAATCTATGGTTTCCGAACATTGGATATTCAGGTAATCTTCTACCGGATTTGGATAGTACTTAAAGGTCAGCTTTTGCGGTTTTCCAACACCGAGTGCCGCATTTACCGTAACGGCAAGAGGCAGGCTCGGGCACTGTCCGTCGGCCACGGCCACGGCATAGTAGGTTGCCCCGTCAACCAGTGGGGTAGTTGGAGACAACGGGTTGGTATTGTTTACCGCGTCATCGTGGCTGGCGTACCAGATTGCATTTGCAGGCGTTACCACAAGGTCTGCTATGGTAGCCCCTTGCTCGAACTCCTGCGATGGTGCTCCTTGCGGAACCGGCAGCCTGTCGTTCAGGATGACGATGACCAGTGTCCTTTCCGGGCTTTCGCATCCGTTGACCGTCTGCGTTGCATAATAGGTAGTTCCGTCCACCAGAAGTGTACTGGCAGGAAGTTCCTGCGTTGCATTGGCAGAAGCATACCATCTCACCTGTGTCCCCTGTATTGCAAGGTTGCTTATGGTAGGATTGGCGGTACTGCAGAATTCCTGTATTTCTTCCGCAACAGGCGGTACTACTTCCTGCGGCTGGGTGATGGTAAATACCTTTGTGATTACGGAACCGTTGGCATCGGTTACCGTAACGGTATAGGTTCCTGCTGCCAGTCCTGCTGTGGTTGGTGCCGTTCCTCCGTTTGGTGACCAAGAATAGGTGTATGGTGCCGTTCCTCCGGATATGCTTACCGTAGCCGAACCGTCAGAACTTCCGTAACATGTTACGTTTGTTTGGGAGGAATCTGCTATGGCCAATGTTTCTATGATGGTGAAATCGGCTCCTGTAAAGGCAATATCATAATTATTTCCTGCGTTTAGTGTACCCTGTGTAATAGGATAGGTTCCGGCAGTTTCACCTGCCGTTCTTACCAATGTTCCGGTAAGTACCGTGTGTGTATCTCCATTGACTAAACCTGTAACAGTATAGGTTAACGCCGGGTCAGCCGTTCCATAGGTTTTCGACTTGGCATCAGCAAAGATGTTCAATGTTGCCTTGGTGATGTTAAAATTGGCTCCCGTGTAGGCGATGTCGTAGTTTCCGCTCACGGCCAGTGTCCCCTGGTTGATGGCATAGGTTCCGATATCTTCGCCTGCCGTTCTGGTCAGGGCTCCCGTAACAATACTTTCATTATCTCCGTTTGCCAATCCCGTAACGGTATAGGTCAGTACCGGGTCAGCCGTTCCGTAAACTTTGGTTTTGGCATCTGCAACGATGTTCAGTGTCGCTTTCGTGATGTTGAAATCGGCTCCGGTGTAGGCGATGTCATAGTTTCCGCTCACCGCCAGTGTCCCCTGGTTGATGGCATAGGTTCCGATGTCTTCACCTGCTACTCTGGTGAGTGCTCCGCTGATAATGCCCTGGTCGTCACCGTTTGCAAATCCTGTCACGGTATAGGTCAGTGCCGGGTCAGCCGTTCCGTAAACTTTAGTTTTGGCATCTGCAACGATGTTCAGTGTTGCCTTGGTGATATTGAAATCGGCACCGGTATAGGCGATGTCGTAATTCCCGCTTACGGCCAGAGTTCCCTGGTTGATGGCATAGGTTCCGATATCTTCGCCTGCTGTTCTTGACAATTCTCCCGTGATAACCGTATGGTCGTCACCGTTTTCAAATCCGGTTACGGTATAGGTCAATACAGGGTCAGCCGTTCCGTAAACTTTGGTTTTGGCATCTGCAACGATGTTCAGGGTTGCCTTCGTGATATTAAAATCGGCTCCGGTGTAGGCGATGTCGTAGTTTCCGCTTACTGCCAGAGTTCCCTGGTTGATGTCATAGGTTCCGATGTCTTCGCCTGCCGTTCTGGTTAAAGTTCCTGTTATAACCGTCTGGTCATCGCCGTTGGCAAGTCCGGTAATTGTATAGGTCAATTCAGGATCTGTTGTTCCGTAGATTTTCGATTTTGCATCTGCAATGATGTTCAGGGTTGCCTTCGTGATATTGAAATCGGCTCCGGTGTAGGCGATGTCGTAATTTCCGCTTACGGCCAGTGTTCCCTGTTCGATGTCATAGGTTCCGATGTCTTCGCCTGCCGTTCTGGTTAAAGTTCCTGTTACAACCGTCTGGTCATCGCCGTTGGCAAGTCCGGTAATTGTATAGGTTAATTCAGGATCTGTTGTTCCGTAGATTTTCGATTTTGCATCTGCAACAATGTTCAATGTCGCCTTTGTGATGTTGAAATCGGCACCGGTGTAGTTAATACTGTAGTTTTCAGCATCTAATGTGCCCTGAGATACAGCGTAGGTTCCTACGGCTTCGCCGGCAGCTCTGCTCAATGCTCCTGTCAGTGCTGTCTGGTCATCGCTATTTACAAAACCGATAGCGGTATAGGTAAGCATAGGGTCTGCAGTACCATATTCTTTTGATAAGGCATCGGCGGTTATGGTCAGAGCAGCTTTATTGATGGTCAGTTTAAAAATGACATCTGCTGCCGGATTATAGGTTGCGTTACCGGGCTGTTGTGCCGTAATGTTTACTTCTCCCGCCTTTTTGATTTTGATTTTCCATTTGTTGCCGTCTGCTGTGTCTTGAAAGGCTTCGGCTATGCTGTTGTCTGCAGATGTGTAGCTCACTTCGAGACCTGAACTTGCAGTAGCCGTTGGCACAAAAGGCACATCACCATAGGCTTTAACCATGTCATTAGCCGTAATGGTTTGGTCTAACCCGCAGCTTTGTCCGCTTGTGCTGTCGCCTGTAATAGTCCAGCCCTTGTCAGTGGTCAATGTTGTTCTTGCCGATAGAGTATTGGTGCCGTATTGTATTCCTTGTGCCCCCAGATTACGTCCTGTTGGTGTGTTTGGATTATTTGCCCAGCCTTGTAATGTGAACGAATAGTTCTGACAATCCATTCCTGAATTGTTGAACATATAAGCCATATTAATATTTGGATTGAGTTGCCAGTTGTCTAAGTTTTGGTTAAATGATGTAGCATTCCTAAACATACTAGACATTTCAGTTACATTTTGTGTATTCCAATTACCTATGTTTTGGTTAAATGTTGTGGCATCCATAAACATACCGCTCATGCCGGTTACGTTTATTGTATTCCAGTTGCTAATATCCTGATTAAACATGCCAGATTGCCAAAACATGTAGTTCATATATATTACATTTTCAGTATTCCAGTTACCAATATCCTGGTTAAAGACTTCGGCACCGGCAAACATACCATACATGTCGGTTACATTTTGTGTATTCCAGTTACCAATATGCTGGTTAAAGGCTTTAGCATTGTAAAACATACTATTCATATTCGTTACCTTTTCTGTATTCCA
>NZ_DATMTE010000745.1:0-5450 GCF_035564935.1 Chitinophaga sp.
GCGCAGAAAATATCGCTGAATGTAAAAGATAATAAACTGGATGATGTGCTGCAGATGATCCTGCTGCCGCTGGAAATTAACTACGAATTTATCGCCAATAAAATTATCCTGAAACATGGCGGCGCTGCTACCACCATTGAACAGCAGCAGGATATTACCATCACCGGCCGTGTAGTGGATAATAAAGGCCAAACCATTCCCGGGGCTAATGTGCGCGTAAAAGGAATGAGCATTGGAACAGTTACCAATGTGGAAGGTAACTATACCCTGAAGATCCCCGCCAGCGCCGCCAACGGCACACTGGTATTTTCTTCGGTAGGGTATGTGTCTTCTGAAATTGCCATCAACGGAAGAACCAGCATTGTTGCCATGCTGAATGTTGACTCCAAAGATCTTGGAGAAATTGTGGTAACGGCTTATGGCCAGCAGAAGAAAACACAGGTGACGGCTTCCATCAGTACCATTAACTCAAAAGATATTACCAGCAGGCCGGCAGTGAATATGTTCCAGGCATTGCAGGGTCAGGCGCCTAACCTCATCATGCAGCAGAACACTGCCGAACCGGGCGCAAAAATGGTCATGAACATCCGCGGGGTAGGTAGCTTAACGGGCAACGAGCCGCTAGTGATCATTGATGGAGTGCAGGCCGGCGGTAATGGTTTACAAAACCTGAACCCCTACGATGTGGAATCCATTTCTGTGCTGAAAGATGCGGCATCTGCAGCGATCTACGGTTCACAGGCAGCAAATGGCGTGATCTATATCACTACCAAAAAAGGGAAAAAAGATGATCATCCCTCTGTTACCTACAACGGCATGTACGGCTGGCAAACGCCTACCACGCTGCCCCGGCAGATGGAAGCATGGCAGTACATGTCACTGAAAAACGAAGCGCTGGTAAACTCCGGTAAAACGCCGCAGTATACACCGGAAGATATTAAATCGTGGCACGACCGCGGCTCCGAACCAGCCATGCTTACAGAGATGCTCCGCAAGTATACCCCGCAGCAAAGCCATAATTTAAGTTTAAGCGGTGGTGGCAAAACCAGCAGTTACCTGTTTTCACTGGGCTATCTTGATCAGGGCAATATGCTCCAGAATAAATATGTGCCGCAGGATTTTTATTACAAACGTTATAATGCCCGCCTCAATGTATCAGTAGATGTAAGCAAGTATGTGAAAGTAAGCGGTAACGCCGCCTATACCCGCTCTAATTACCGCACACAGGTATCCGATATCGGCTTCCTGATGCGTGATGCGATGCGCGTTCCCCGTACCACTGCTGTAAAAGACTCTCTCGGTAACTGGGTGGTACCGCCATTAACCAGCAACAGCGTAATGGCTTTACTGGCGGAAAGCGGGTACCGCTTAAGAACCGTAGATAACCTGATGGGTGGAATTGATGTGGTAATCACCCCGGCGGATCATTTTAAGATCAACCTGAATGCTTCCGGTAACTACAATATTGATAACACCGCTTACCGTATCAACAAATTTACCTACGCACCTTATTATACCACCGCTACACCGCCGTTGTATAATGAAATGCATAACTCCGAATACAAGGATCTGACAACAAACGTATATGGTACTGTAGAATACGAAAATACTTTTGGTAAACATTATGTAAAAGGTCAGGTAGGGGTGCGCAGCGATGCGGTGAATGAAGGTTACGGTTTCCGTGCCGATCGTTTTGGTACTACCAACCTGGACAACGACTGGTCCATTGGTGGCGGCTATATTCCCAAACCGGACGGTACTTACGATTACAGGGATATCGGTACTTATAACGATATGAGCAATCCCAACCTGTATGCACTAAACTCACTTTTCGGAAGATTCAACTATGCTTATAACGATAAGTATCTTGCAGAAATAACCTGGCGCTACGACGGCTCTTCCAAGCTGGCTCCTGGCCACCGCTGGCAGTTCTTTCCGGCGTTTTCACTGGGATGGCGGCTAACAGACGAAGACTTTATGCAGGAAGTAAAGGATCGCATCGGTAACTTTAAACTTCGTTATTCATGGGGACAGGTGGGTAACTCCAACATCGGAGGATTCAACTATCTTTCAAGGGTAAGCATTAACAATGCGAACTATGCTTTCAATAATTCCATTGCACCCGGTAATACTTTCTCTACTTACAACGACCTGTTACAGTGGGAAATTTCTACCATGAGCAACTATGGTATCGATGCGGATTTCCTCAAAGGCGCTTTAACAGCATCTTTCGATTATTTTAATAAGACGACCGACGGGATCTATCTTTTCCAGACCGTTCCCGGTACCGCAGGTACTGCCGCTCCGCTGGAAAACGTGGGCAAGGTAAATAACAAAGGCTGGGAGCTGGCTGTCAACTACCGGCTTAATACCGGCCAGTTCCGCCACAACTTTGGTTTTAATCTTTCCGATAACCTGAACAAGGTGATTAAATTCGGCCAGGAATCCGTACGTGGTTCAGATGTAACCTTTATCATTAAAGAAGGATTTCCAATTGCTTCTTATTATGGATATAAATCCAATGGACTGTACCAGAACCTGGATGATATAAAGAATGCACCTAAAGTGCCATTTGCCTATAACCAGCAGGTAATGCCAGGAGATGTAAAATACATTGACCGTAACAAAGATGGTGTGATCGATGAAAACGACCGCTATGTATTTGGCAATCCATTTCCCCGTTACACTTTTGGCTTTAACTACAGCGTGAGCTGGAAAAACTTCGACCTCAACATGTTCTGGCAGGGTGTGGGCAAGCGTTCCCAATTCCTGAGAGGCGATATCGTAGAGGCATTCCATAACAATGAAGACCATGCGATGGTACAGCACCTGGACCGCTGGACGCCTACCAACCCGGGCGCTACCTATCCGCGTGTAACTATCGGCGCCGCAGATGCCAACAACTTCGCTTATTCAGATTACTGGTTGTTTGATACCAAATACCTGCGTCTGAAAAATTTACAAGTGGGCTACAACCTGCCTGCATCCCTGGTAAACAGGGCGCGTATTCAGGGAGTGCGGGTATATTTCACCAGCCAGAACCTGATAACGATCATGCCTAAACGCTTCCGTGAAATAGGTGTGGATCCTGAGTTTACACAGTTTGATGATAAGTTGTTCATGAGCAATTATAACGCTATTGCAGGACGTAATTATCCGAATGCAGCTACTTTTGCTTTTGGCCTGGATGTTAAGTTTTGATGCCTAAACAATCAATTGTATGAAGAAATTAGTTTTATCAATATTAGTGGCCGGCACTTTATTCAGTTGCCGTAAACTGGATCAGCCTATCACCCGGGAGTTTACCGAAACTGCCTACTGGCGGGATTCACAGGATGCGCTCGACGCATTGACTGCCTGCTATGAACATCTTTCAAAAGATGATTATTATTTTGGAGATGAAGCGCTGAGCGATAACGCCTATAACAGCGGCGGCGGTTTGATCAATGTAAACGCTATTGCCAACGGCGGTTACGATGGCGCCAACGGCAGGGTAGCAGATACTTGGTCGTATTACTATACTACTATTCGTAGGTGCAATACCGTTACCACCAACATAGATCGCGTGCCTAACATGGATCCCGCGCTGAAAGCGCGTATCCTGGCTGAAACAAGGTTTATCCGCGCTTACGCATACTTCCAGCTCACAGCCTGGTATGGCGATGTGCCTTTTTATACGGACCTCATTACCATTGATGCTTCCCGTACCATTGCACGTACCGACAAGAACACGATCCAGCAGTTTATATTAACAGAGCTGTCGGATATCCAGAAAGACCTGCCCACTAATACACAGCAGGCGCAGAATGACCGTGGCCGTATCACCCGTGGGGCTGCCATTGCCATGAGCGCCCGTGTACACCTGTTCCGCAGCGAGTGGGCAGCTGTAGTGGCAGATTGTGAAAAGCTGATCGGTAAAACAGATAACGGCGCTTATGCCCTGTTTGGTAATTACAATACCCTGTTTACCGTAGCCAACGAATATAACAGTGAAGTGATCCTGGACCTGCAATATGGCGGTGGCAGAACTTACGACAAACAACGTTCCTTTATGCCGCAAACCATTGCTGCATTAAGAAGTGTACTGGTGCCTACCCAGGACCTGGTAAATGATTATATCATGACCAATGGTAAAGCCATTGGTGAAGCCGGTTCCGGTTATAATGAAACCACTCCTTATGTAAACAGGGATCCGCGTTTTGAAGCTACCATCCTGCATCATGGCTCCAAGGTGGTTGATTTTAACGGAGTGGAACAAACTATCCTGACGCAGCCCGGCTCTGTTCCAGCCACCAATACGGTAGATGACCAGGGCGCATCTCCCACCGGTTATTATTTCTATAAATATTACGACAGGGCAGCTACCAACTATGCTTCGGGGTTAAACCTGATCATGATCCGTTATGCAGATGTGCTGCTGATGTATGCGGAAGCAAAGAATGAGCTGGGGCAGATGAATGCGGCAGTATGGAATCAAACTATTCAACCTATCCGCGTGCGTGCCGGGTTTAATGATGCCGGCGCTACCCAGTTTAACGCTGCCCTGAACCAGGATCAGCAACGTGTGGTGATCCGCCGGGAAAGAAGGGCTGAGCTGGCGTTTGAAGGACTGCGGGTGTATGATATCCGCCGCTGGAAAACTGCCGATGTGGTAATGAACAGACCGGTGAGAGGTATCAAAGTAACCTCCGGCGCTTTTAATAAAGACCCGAATGGTTACATCATCGTTGAAAACAGGTTGTTCACCAATCCCAAGCACTACCTCTGGCCGGTGCCCACCATTGAACGCGATCAGAACAAAAATCTTTCACAAAACCAGGACTGGTAATATCCTTCCACCTAAAAACTGTAATAACATGCAAAAATATTTGATCATTATACTGAGTGTTTTATTATTTAGTTGTAAGAAAGACGATTATTCACTCAACACCAATATGCAGCCGGTGCCCAAACTCACCGCACCGCTGGATAATAAATATATTAAGCTGCAACCTACCACCAGCGCCACTGTGAGCTTTGAGTGGGACCAGGCCCGCGCAGAAGATGGTTCCCTCGTACAATACGAAGTAGCCTTTGATAAAGAAGGCGGTGATTTTTCTTCACCTGTTGCTAAATTCTCTTCCGATGGTGGTGGTGTACAGAACAAGCTGACCTTGTCGCACAAAGACCTGAACAGCGTGGCAGGCAAAGCGGGCATCGCTTCCCTGGCTACCGGCAAGCTGGTATGGACTGTGCTGGCATCCAAAGGATATAATATCCAGAAAGCCGCAGAAACAAAGACCATCGAGGTAGAAAGACCCAACGGTTTTGCCGAGATCCCTACCGATGTATATCTTACCGGCGAAGCTACAGAAGCGGGCGCCGATCTGTCCAAAGCGCTGAAGCTGAAATCCACAGCCCCGGGGGTATACGAAATTTATACATCTCTCAAAAACGGTAAATATCATTTT
>NZ_DATMTE010000746.1:0-27422 GCF_035564935.1 Chitinophaga sp.
ATCTTCCAAAATCACTTGTAGCATGAACCCACGTTATGCAAAGGCTATGCTATTGCTATGCCTTTTTGCAACCCACAGCAGCGCCCTTGCCGCGCGCCCGCCATTACCCAGTGTATGGCAACAAGTAAATCTAACAGTTAAAGGAAAGGTAAAAGACATCAACGGTAACCCGCTGCCGGGGGTTACGGTATTGGTGAAAGACTCAAAGAAAGGTGCTACTACCGATGAAAAAGGAAATTATACACTAACCGATGTTAAAAAAGATGCGGTACTCGTATTCCAATACATCGGCTTTGATGCACAGGAGCTGAAAGTGGAGGGCAAAAATTCCCTGAATGTAGTATTAAAGGAAAACCAGAAAACCCTGGATGAGTATGTAGTAGTAGGTTACGGTACCCAGAAGAAAGTTACCAAAACCGGCGCAGTATCATCTGTAAAAGGCGCCGAGTTACAGCAGTCACCTAACGTTAATATCTCTAATTCGCTTGTTGGACGTATTCCCGGCATTATTGCCGTTAACAACAGTGGTGAGCCCGGCTACGACGGCTCCCGTATTTTTATCCGTGGCCGCAGTACTTTAGGTAACAGTAACCCGCTGGTGGTGATCGATGGTTTTCCGCGCGATGGCTTTGAGCGCATGAACCCCAACGACATCGAAAGTGTTTCCATCCTGAAAGACGCCGCCGCGGCCATTTATGGTTCCCGTGCTGCCAACGGCGTTATTCTTGTTACCACCAAACGTGGTAAGGGCGGTAAACCTACGCTGAGCTACGGCTTTAACCAGTCGTTTGTAACACCCACCAGGCTGCCTGAAATGGCGGATGCGCCTACGTATGCCAAAGTGGTGAACGAGATTTTAAAGTATGGTGGAGATGCGCCGAAGTATACAGATGAACAAATCAAGAAATTTGGAGATGGCTCCGATCCGTGGTTGTATCCTAACACCAACTGGTATGACGCCGCGATTAAAAAGTATTCCCTGCAAAACAGGCACGACCTGTCGCTGAGCGGGGGAACAGAAAAAATGTCGTATTTCGTTTCCCTGGGTTCCTTATTCCAGGATGGTATTTACAAGAACAGCGCTACCAACTACAAACAACAAAACGTTAGGGCTAACCTGGATGCGGTAGTGAGCGATTACATCCGCTTACGGTTCGACCTGGCAGGGCGCCTGGAAAACAGGAACTTCCCTCCCCGCAGCGCCGGTTCCATTTTCAGATCGCTGATGCGCGGCCGCCCTACGGAAAATGCCATCTGGCCAAATGGTTTGCCAGGCCCCGATATTGAATACGGCGATAACCCTGTTGTTACAGGAACAAATGCAATCGGTTACACCAATGATAAGAACTATGTGATCAACACCAATATGTCGGCCGTAGTAAATATCCCCGGAGTGGAAGGATTATTTGTAGATGGTAGCTTTGCCTACGATCAGAATTTTGACTTCTTCAAATCTTATATCAAACCCTGGACCTTATACACGCTGGCAGATGCAAATGATCCTACGCATAAGCTGAATGCAGGTTCCAGGGGAGTAAGCGCTCCCGAACTAACAGAACAGTTCAGTACATTAAGACAGATCACCGTCAACTTCAAATTAAACTATGTGCGTTCTTTCGGCAAGCATAATCTCAGCAGCTTCATAGCTTTTGAGCAAGCTACCCTGAAGAACGACGGCTTCTCTGCCAACCGCAGGTACTTTATCAGCGATAAGCTGGATCAGCTGAATCTTGGTGGAGATAAAGAAAAGAACAACTCCGGAAGCGGGTTTGAATATGCCCGTCGAAACTACTTCGGACGCGTTTCTTACAACTACAGGGAAACCTATCTGTTTGATTTCAATATGCGTTACGACGGTTCCCAGAATTTCCCTGAAGGCCGCCGCATGGGGCTGTTTCCCGGTGCTTCCGCAGGATGGGTGCTATCTAACGAAGCATTCTGGAAGAAAAGCATCCGCACGCTTGATTATTTCAAAGTGCGCGCTTCCTGGGGACAGATGGGTAACGACCAGATTGATCCGTTCCAATACCTGAGCACTTACGGCTTCAGCGCAGGCGGTGTAATGCTGGGCGGCGATCTTAATAAAGGTCTTTACCAGCTGAGATCACCCAACGAAGCGATCACCTGGGAAGTAGCCAATAACTACGACTTTGGTATCGAGGCAAAAATACTGGGAGATAAACTGGCTTTTGAAGGAGATTATTTCCTCACCAAAAGATCCAACATCCTGGCCAGCCGTAGCCAGTCGATGCCCGGTTACACCGGAATGACGCTGCCCCAGGAAAACATCGCCAGGGTGGAGAATAAAGGCTTCGAACTGGTACTAACCCACAAAAACGACATCAAAAAATTCCATTATGAAATCATAGGTACTGTTACTCATGCAGAAAACAAAGTGCTGTTCTTTGATGAAACCCCGAATCTGCCGGCATATCAGCAGGCAACAGGTAAACAGATAGGCGCACCGCTTTATTACGAGGCAATCGGTATTTACAAAACACAGGAGGAAGTAGATAAAAGCCCGCATGTGGGCGGCGCCAGGGCCGGCGATATTATTTTCCTCGACAAGAACGGCGACGGCGCCATTGATGACCTGGACCGTGTTCGTATGGACCGTACTGAAAATCCAACCTGGATCTTTGGTTTAACCATGACCGCCAAGTTCAAAAACTTCGACTTCACCATGTTATGGCAGGGCGCTACCGGCGCCAGCCAATACCTGCGTACGGAATCAGGGCTGATCGGTAACTTCCCCATGGCTTACGTAAAAGACCGCTGGACAGAAGATAATATCAACGGATCATGGCCAAGAGCGTACGACCGTGACCGTGAGTACTGGGTGAACCGCCAGAATACCTTCTGGTATTGGAACACCAACTATGTCCGTTTAAAAACCCTGGATCTCGGGTACAATATCCCTTCCAGACTCTGCAAGCGCATTGGGTTACAAAACCTCAGGGTATATGTAAGTGGCCAGAACCTGGTGACCATCGACAATGTAAAGATTTTTGACCCCGAAGCGCCCAGTGGAAGCGGACAGTTCTATCCGCAAACCAAGATTTACAACGTGGGATTAAACGTAACCTTTTAATTAATGTGCCATGAAGAAATTAACCATCATCAGATATATAGCGGGAGCCTTTTTGTTATGTGCGGTGACTGCCGGTTGTAATAAAGACTTTCTTGAAAAGAAACCGCTTACTGAATATGAAGAAACAGATGTGTGGAAAGATGTGGGCCTGGTGCAGGCATTTGTGAACGATCTGTACGTTCAGATGCGCCCCGGATTCCTCGAAGTAATGCTTTCCTCCATGACAGATGAAAGCCGCTTTATCCATGATTACAACACCTCCAGGGTAGTACAGGGAAATGCCTCTGCCGACGACGTAGGCGCTATTAATGATTTCGCCAGGTGGGACCTGCATTACAAGGCTATCCGCAACTGTAACATGTTCCTCGAAAAAATTGCAGATGTACCTATTACAGATGAAAACCTGCGTACCCGCATGACCGGCGAAGTGCATTTTATGCGCGCCTGGTACTATCATATGCTGGTGCGTTACTATGGCGGGGTTCCTTTAATCACCAAAACTTTTAATATTAAGGGAGATGAACAGGAGATATTAAGTGTGAAGAGAGCCACTTTTGATGAATGCATCAAATTCATTGCCGCAGAATGCGACCTGGCGGCACAGCAACTGCCGGCTTCCTACGAAGCAGCAGCCGGCAAAGGAAGGGTTACCAAAGGCGCTGCACTGGCATTGAAATCGCGGATACTGCTTTTCGCCGCCAGCGATTTGTTCAATGACGCGAAAGTGCCGAATGATTTAATGGGTTATAAATCCGGTTCCCAGAAAGACCGCTACAAACTGGCTATGGACGCCGCAAAAGTGGTGATGGATCTGAACACTTACAGTCTTTATCAACCCGCTGCCAATCCAACCGACAATTACACCCGTGTGTTCCTGGATAAGGATAACCCGGAATTGATTTTTGTTAAACAGTATGACAAGGCGCTGCTCGGAACTTCGCACGACCTGTACAACGGGCCTAACGGTTATCATAACTGGGGTGGCAATGTGCCCATAGAAAATTTTGTGACCGGCTACCAGATGAAAGACGGCACGGCTTTTTCCTGGAGTAATGCCGCACAGGCAAAGGCGCCCTATGAAAACCGTGATCCGCGCTTTTACGCTACCATCCTGTACGATGGCGCGAAGTGGAAACCCCGCCCTTCAGATGCGGCGAAAGTAGACCCGGTGGGGGTGATTCAAACCGGTAAATATGAAGCGCCTAACGGAAAGGACAGCGTATGGGGACTCGACACGCGCAACAGTGTAATTGAAAACTGGAATGGTACTTATTCCGGTTACTACCTGCGTAAGTTCATGGACAAAAACCTGGATGCCCAGTTCTTTCGTGGCGACCAGAACTGGATCTTTCTACGTTATGCAGAAATATTGCTGAACTATGCCGAAGCTGCCATGGGTTACGGCGATGAAGCCGGCGGACGTACAGTGTTGAACCAGGTGCGCCAGCGTGCCGGTATGCCGGCCACAACAGCTTCCGGCGCCGATTTGTGGGCAGTATTGAAATACGAAAGACGGTATGAGCTGGCTTTTGAGGAGCATCGCTTTTTTGATGCCCGCCGCTGGAGAGATGCAGAAACTGTTTTCAATGAAAATGCCAAAGGCATTGAAGTATTGGGATCGCAAATTGCGGGACATCCTTTTGTATACCATGTATACAGCATCCAGGACCGGAAGTTCAATAAGGCGAAGAACTACCTGTTGCCGCTGCCTGCCAATGAAATCAGGAAGAACAGTAACCTGAAGCAACAGGAAGATTACAAGTAACGGGATTCATACACTAGCTTTTCATAAAAAGAAATGCCGCGAGATCATCGCGGCATTTCTTTTTATAAAGAAGAGATTATTATTTATACGCCCAGTGACCAGCCATCGCGGTAAGTGCGCTTCACGAACTGGTTAGCTTCGTCGAAGTTGGTAATCTTCATATTGTTACCATCCCACAGCAGTTTGATATAACGGCCGGGGTAGTCGAAGCCTTTACCATTTGCTTTCGCCTTACGGATATCGAAGCTACGGATAGCCAGGTTAGCCATGAGGATGGTTTCTGTAAGCGGACCGGCAATATCGAACGGAGAGCTCAGTGCTTTCTGTTGTTTGCTGCCATAGCCGGCAATAGCGGCATTTACCCATTGTACATAGTGTCCTTCCGGCACACGAGCAATTGTTTGCGGCACTTTGGCTTCGTTGGTGCGGGAAGTAGGCAGCAGCTTAGGATACATACCATAAGTGCCGCACATCATTTTACCTTTATCACCAATAAACAGCGCGCCGTTACCACCGTCGCCCATTGTTTCGTTGGGTCCCAGTTCTTCCGGGCGCTCCGGCTGTATACCACCATCCATCCAGTGGAGGGTTACTTCTTTTCCGTTCTTACCAGGGAATTTCATGATTACATGGGAAGAAGGAGGGCAGCTTTCAGGGAAGTATCCGCGGGTAAATTCTCCTACATATACGCTACCTACGCTGCATTCTACGGAAGTAGGGTAGCCCAGGCCCAATACACGGAAAGGAGGTTCAATGATATGACAGCCCATATCGCCGATAGCGCCGGTTCCATAATCCCACCAGCCGCGCCAGTTGAATGGTACCAGGTTATCCACGTAGTCTTTTTTGGGAGCAGTACCTAACCACAGATCCCAGTCCAGTTCCTGCGGAATATCCTGACGGGTGGTTGGCCAGGGAATACCCTGCGGCCATACGGGACGGTCGGTCCAGCAGTAGATGGTATGTACATCGCCAACGAGACCGGCATTGTACCATTCCATCAGCTGGCGAACGCCATCGCCGGAAGAGCCCTGGTTACCCATCTGGCTTACCACTTTGTATTTGTTGGCGCCCTGTGTGAGCATACGGGCTTCGTAGATGTCGTGGGTGAGCGGTTTCTGTACGTATACATCCTTTTTCAGCTGCATGGCGCCCATTGCTGCAACGGCATGTGTATGATCCGGTGTGGATACGGAAACGGCATCAAAGTTTTTGTGTTCCTTGTCAAACATCTCGCGGAAGTCGGTGTAGAACTTCGCCTTAGGGAATTTCTTTACGGCTTCGGCTGCACGACGTTTATCCACATCACACAGGAAAGTAATATCAGCAGGGCCTTTGGCAAATTCAGATATATCGCTGAAGCCTTTGCCGCCTACACCAATACCTGCTACCCGCAGGCGATCGCTTGGCGCTACATAGCCTCTGCCTAATACGTGGCGTGGAACTATCATGAAACCGGCAGCTGCCAGCGCTCCGTTTCTAAGGAATGATCTGCGGGAAACGCTGTTTTCTCCCTCATTCTTTTTTTCTGGAATCATTTGATGTGAAGTTTTCTGGATTTAAATTATGAAATAGCGAGTTAGTTCGTTAGTCCCAGGTCATCAGCTTGCCCCTGTCTTCGATTTTCAGGCAGGTAGCCAGTGTTTTTTCATCATAGGCATAGCCGTACTGTTTCAGCACATCTGCCGGAACGCCGTCCCATTCGTTGGGCGTATTGCCAACATAGCTCAGGTCCTTGATGCCCATTTTGCTGGTGAAAAAGCCTGTAGCGGTAAGATTGCGCATCCGGTTGAAAAAGGCAACGCCCTGGCTGTTTTCCGGGGTTGCTTTTTCCGGGTAGGCAATCAGGTCTACCACTTCAATGCGTTGTGCTGCACTGCTTTCTGCAAATGATTTATTATACCGTTTGGCGCATTGCATATCCAGCCAGCGCAACCCGCCCCGCATAGGCAGCTGGTGTTCCGGTATATCCTTTACAATAAATTCAATGAACTCCGGTACTTTGGCGTCGGAGGCGCTGCCGGAATGTTCATCTGCCGGGATAATGATATCCGCCAGGATGGTGATGGTTTTCATTTCGGCGTCGGTAAAGAACTTTTGGTCCGTTAATGTTTTATCCCGCAGCACTTCTTCCGGGGTACGGCCATAGCCGGCTGTTTTCACATTGGGATGATCATTTTTATCAGCCGTTGTTTTGTTATCGCCACAACTGGTGGCAGATAAAATGGTACCAACTGATAATGTTCCCAGTGCCAGTGCTTTCAGTGATTCTCTTCTATCCATGAAAAAAAATATAAGATTAGAGATTCTGTTTTTTCAATTGATCCACGATATATTCGGACGCCCGCATAGACAGTGCAAGGATGGTCCAGGTAGGGTTCTTATCTGCCTGTGATACAAATGCGCCTCCATCTACAACGAAAAGATTTTTCACTTCGTGTGCCTGGTTGAATTTGTTCAGTACAGATTTCCGTGGATCGTCGCCCATACGGGTGGTCCCTACTTCGTGGATAATGCGGCCCGGGTTTTCCAGTCCGTATTTGGTATCGGCTCCGGGCTTTGTACCGAAGGCAATGCCGCCCATTTCATGAATGATCTCTTCAAAGGTATCCTGCATGTGTTTGGCCTGGTTGACCTCGTGATCGCTCCAGGTGTAATTGAAACGGAGTACAGGAATCCCGAATTTATCTACCACGTTCGGATCTATCTCACAGTAGTTATCTTCCCGTGCAATACATTCGCCCCTGCCGGCAAAGCCGATCTGGGAGCCGTAAAAGCGGCGGTAATCATCTTTCAGCGAGGCGCCGTAGCCGCCGGCGGTTTTGGTTTGGCCATCGCGGCCGGGTACCCTGCCGTTCATGTTTTCCATACCAAAGCCGAAACCATAACCGGGCATATGCATACCTCCTCCAAATTCAATATGATAGCCGCGGGCAAAGTTCAGTTTTTTGTTATCGCCCCACCAGGGAACATACATGTGCATGCCGCCTACGCCATCTTCATTATACCGTTTACGGTCCATCAGATGTGGAAGGAAACCACCTCTTGAAGAACCGGTAGAATCGTGCAGGTATTTACCTACAACACCGCTGGAGTTGGCCAGTCCGTTCGGATGTTTGGCTGATTTTGAGTTCAGCAGCAAACGCGCCGATTCGCAGGCGCTGGCGGCCAGCACTACCACACGGGCGTTAACGGAATATTCCTGGAGGTCTGTTTTATCTACGTAAGCTACACCAGTGGCCTTTCCGCTGTTGTCTGTAAGCACTTCCCGCACCATGGCGTTGGTATACAGGTCTACATGCCCGCTTTTCATGGCTGGTTTCACCAGCACGGAAGAGGCGGAGAAGTCGCCGTATACGGTACATCCGCGGTTACACTGGCTGCAGAAGAAACATGGGCTGCGGTCTTTATTAACCGAGCGGGTTAATATCGACAGGCGGGCGGGTATAACGGGAATGCCTAAACGGTCCCCGGCTTTTTTCACCATCAGTTCATGTAACCTGGGTTTGGGAGGAGGGAGGAAGAAGCCATCCGGTTCGTTGGGCAGGTTTTCCCGGGTGCCGAATACGCCGATCATTTTATCTACACGGTCGTAAAAAGGCGCTACCTCTTCGTACGTAAGTGGCCAGTCGTCGCCGAGGCCATCGTAACTTTTGTGTTTGAAGTCGCGGGGGCCAAATCGCAGTGAAATGCGACCCCAGTGGTTAGTTCGTCCGCCTAACATACGGGAGCGGAACCAATCGAATTGAGTTCCGTTCTTTTTTGTGTAAGGTTCACCATTAAGTTCCCATCCGCCGTAGGATGCGTCAAAATCACCGAAAGGGCGGGTGGTACTGGCTCCTCTTCTGGGTGATTCATATGACCATTTCAGCTGTGTAGCCTGCTCCGGGTCGGCCGGGTCGTATTTAGGACCTGCTTCCAGAAGAGCTACTTTCAGGCCTGCATCCGACAGGATTTTTGCAGCCATGCCTCCTCCGGCGCCGGAACCAACAATACAAACGTCATAAACCTTCCCTTGTTTTTTGATTTCGAAAGCCATTTGCGTGGATATTTTAGACTTTTTAGAAGAACACCGGTTTTAAATCTATAAATTAAATGCGGAAAAAGAACGGTTTTTTTTATGAGCGATCATACAGCGTATATTATTGGTGTAGATATCGGCACCAGCAGTACAAAATCGATTGTGCAAGGAATGGATGGTAAAATCCAGGCAGTGTTTCAACAGGCATATGTAACCAGTCATCCACAGCCTGGTTACAGTGAGCAAGTGCCCGGGGTGATTCTGGAGGCGGTGATGACCGGCATCCGTGAGGCGGCAACCAGGATGGGGTATGCGCCGGCGGCTGTTTCGTTCAGCAGCGCCATGCATAGCATAATGGCCATAGGCGCGGATGGGGAGGAGCTAACTCCGTTGATCATCTGGGCAGATAACCGCAGTGAATCCAATGCACTGGCCTTGCGGGATACGCCTGAAGGCCAGCTGATTTACCGGCAAACAGGCACCCCGGTACATGCCATGTCGCCCCTGTGCAAAATTATGTGGCTGCGGGAGCAGGAGCCGGTTGTTTTTGCCGCTACGGCTATGTTACCGGGCATTAAGGAATACATCTTTCATCATTTCTTTGGCAGCTGGCTAACGGATCATTCTGTGGCATCGGCTACCGGATTGTTTGATATTCATACACTTAGCTGGAACGATACGGCGCTGAAAGTGGCTGGTATCACTGCGGCACAGCTGCCCCGGCCGGTGCCCGCCAACCATATGGTTAAGGGCTTATTGCCGTCAATAGCGGAAACGCTGGGTATCCCGGCCAATACTCCCTTTATGATAGGTGGCAGCGACGGCTGCCTGGCCCAGCTGGGCAGCGGTGCGCTGGATCCGGGGCATGCCACGCTTACCATTGGCACCAGCGGCGCCGTAAGGATGGCAGGGACCCGGCCACTCACGGATGCTGCCGGCCGGCTTTTCACCTACCTGCTTACAGATGATATTTACATTACCGGCGGAGCCTCCAACAATGGAGGCGTGGTACTGCAATGGCTGGTGAGGGATTTCCTGCAGCAGCCGCTGAGCGCGCTCAACGGGCTTGTGGAAGCTGCATTGGTAACCGATCCGGGCAAATTGCTTTGTTTGCCGTACCTGCTGGGAGAAAGGGCGCCGGTATGGAATAGTCATGCGAGCGCCGCTTTCATTGGCATTCAACCCCAGCATACACCGGCGCATTTTACCCGGGCAGTACTGGAAGGGGTTTGTTTTGCGCTCCTGAGCATTAAAGAGGCGCTTGCAGAAACTGCGGGGCCTGTACAAAAGATCTCCGTAAGCGGGGGCTTTACCAACTCACCCGGCTGGATCCAGTTGCTGGCCGACATTTTTGGCCAGGAAATGCACCTGCAGCAGGAAAGCGACGCTTCCGCACTTGGCGCTATACTGTTGGCAGCCAGGGAGTTAGGGTGGCCGGAGCGGGAGGAACAACAGGCGCAAACGGTTTTTACCCCGGATGCTTCCAGGTTTGAAGGATATAGACGGAAGTATGGGATGTTCCGGAAGCTGTACCAGCAGATAGAGGAAAGCCTTACTGCGGGAGGATGCTAAAAAATCCGCACATTACATCCACCTGCATTATCAAACAAATGGCGTTTTAAAATTTAAAGACAAATTAGTTTACCGGTCAATTGGATATTCGGGATACTGTTGGGAGTTTTTATGTTAACGGAAAAGCAGCCTTTACCCGACTTTATGGCAGTGAGGAGTCAATTCGCGCTCACATACCGGCTGGCGGCAACCAGTTTCCCTTTTTATGCGGGCATATGCGTGCTGGCGGGCGTTATTCTTCTGACAAAGGATAACAAGGATCAAACAAATAGACCGGTTGATGAAGGTACCGGAATACTCCTGACTGGCTAAGCAGTTGGTTGGTGCATATATAGCACTTGCCTTACAGTAGCATATATCCTGCTGAGAAAGAAGACTTAATGCGGAGAGGAGGTGGACTTGATCTGAAGATGGTCTGCAGTAGCGGGTTTGGGGGCTATTTAAAGAAAAACGTTACACCAGGGGATCCGGGGAACAGAGGAAGGCTAAAATCATCTAAAGTCCCTGCCATGGTGGGATTCGGGGAAACAAGGAAGATTAACCTTCTTTGTTTCCCCGCAATTTTTGTACCCTATCATCAGTTCCCGCGTTCAAACATGCGCGCGAGATCTGTGAGTTTGAATGATATGAAGGTGAATTTGCCGCCTGGCGCTACATTTGGCATGCTGCAGGCAAACAGTTCATCGATGATATTCTGCATTTCGCGGGCAGCCAGTATTTTGCCGGCGGGGATGGCATTATTACGGGCCATGGCGCGGATCAGTTGCTCGCGGGTATTTACTTTCAGTTCGTGGCTGAAGTTTTTGAATTGTTCCAGCAGGTTCTGGATGGTGGCATGGTCGTTACCGTTCTGTATGTCGGCGGGGGTACCGCGAACAATGAAGGTATTGTTGCCAAATGGTTCCAGGTCGTAGCCCAGTGTCTGGAGGTCGCCGAGCATTTCGCTGATCAGGGCTGCATCTGCCGGGGGCAGTTGCAGGGTTTGGGGGAAAAGGCTTTGCTGGGTAGCCATTGGGGCTTCCTGTAAGGCACGCTGGTAGCGTTCATAAAGGATCCTTTCATGGGCGGCCTGCTGATCTATCAATATAAATCCTGATTTTATCTGCGACAGGATATATTGCTGATGCACCTGTACCGGCACTTTCTGATCGTTGGCAGTATCCTGCCAGCGTTCATCGATAACGGAAGCGGTGGCGTGCGGCTGGCTTTCGTAGGTTACAGCCGGCCTTGTTTCCGGTTCCGGGGCGATGGTATAGGTGCTTTGTGTGTAATTGTCGCTGTTGTTGTTTTCGTACAGATCTTTCCAGTGCTTCAGGTTGCTGCTGTTGCTGCTTTTATCGATCATGTGCGCCTGGTTGGCCTGTGTAAAAGATTTATACAGGGGGCTTTGGGTCGACTCATTTTGCTGCTGGGCGGTGAAGGGTTTGCTTACCGCATCCAGGGCCTGGATATTCGGATCGAGGTCGAAATCCAGTGTAGCAGTGATGCTGAACTGGGCCAGGGAGTGTTTTACCGCCGATTGCACAAAGGCGTACATGAGTTTTTCATCATCGAACTTGATTTCCTGTTTGGTAGGATGCACGTTAATGTCTACATGTTCGGGGTTTACGTCAATAAACAGTACGTAGAGCGGGAAGCTGTCGGCCGGGATGATATCTGCAAAAGCGTTCATCACGGCATGGTTCAGGTACGAGCTCTTAATGAAGCGGTTATTGACGAAGAAGAACTGGTCGCCCCTGGTTTTTTTGGCGGTTTCAGGTTTTCCTACAAATCCGTACACATTCATGTAGTCGGTAGTTTCCTTTACGCTTACCAGGCGGGCGTTATAATGCTGTCCGAGGATGGCAACGATGCGTTGTTTAAGCGATCCTTTGTCCAGATGGAACAGCTGTTGATTATTACTTGTTAGTGAGAACTGCAGTTGAGGGAACGACATGGCTACACGGATGAACTCGTCTACAATATGCCTCATTTCCGCCGCGTTGCTTTTCAGGAAGTTTCTGCGGGCGGGCACATTGAAGAAGAGGTTTTTCATGGCAATGCTGGTGCCTTCAGCGGTTTGACAGGGCTCTTGTTTATTTACAAAGCTGTTGTCAATTTCCACATAGGTACCTACTTCAGCGCCTTTTTTGCGGGTTTTGAGTTCCACCTGTGAAACTGCGGCAATGGAGGCGAGGGCTTCGCCCCTGAAACCCATGGTGGAGATCTGGAAGAGATCTTCTATGGATTGTATTTTGGAGGTGGCATGGCGTTCAAAGCACATCCGGGCGTCTGTTTCGCTCATACCGCCGCCGTTATCAATTACCTGCACTAATTCTTTGCCCGCATCTTTAATGATCAGTTGAATATCGGTTGCACCTGCATCCACTGCATTTTCCAGTAATTCTTTTACTGCTGATGCCGGTCTTTGGATCACTTCCCCCGCAGCTATCTGGTTCGCTATATTGTCTGGTAATAAATTGATGATATCCGCCACTTACTAGCCTTTTGCCGTAAAGTTAACAATTTATATGCAGTTGCTCATCGGTGATTATCAGACAGTTTTAAACAAAAAATTAACTGTTTTGTTAATTAGCCCCTTGATTTGCAGGAAATAACAATCCATTATGCTTGTTCATACGTAATTTATGGTAGAGGAAAAAGGATGTGGCCAACGACCCAATAGTCACAATGATAGTGTTAATGAGAAGTTAACGAATCAAAACTTTACATATGTACCTATGGAATCTAATAATTTTGAAATATCTCTATCATGGTCACCAACTGTACATACCCATAAATCGGTGAAAAAAAGAAATCAATGGAAGATGGAAAAAAGAAGGGAGACATTTACTCCCATACAGATGCCAACAAAGTAAATCTGCCAGACGAAGAATGGAGGAAAATATTGCCAACGGATGTATACCATATCGCCAGGGAAAAGGGAACAGAATGGGCTTTTACGGGAAAATACTGGAACAGCAGGGAGAACGGTACTTATTACTGTGCTGCCTGCGGGAATCCATTATTTGTTTCCGATACCAAATTTGAAAGCAGTTGTGGCTGGCCCAGTTTTTTTCAGCCGCTCACGAAGTCCAGTGTAATTTATTCCCCGGACAACAGTCATGGTATGCACAGGACAGAGGTGTTGTGCGGGCGCTGCAAATCCCACCTGGGACATGTGTTTGATGATGGTCCTCCGCCAACAGGACTTCGCTATTGTATTAATTCCGTGATCCTGGATTTTGAGAAAGCAAAGGAAGCAGACCAACATTATCAGGAAGACAATACCCCCAGCGATAAGGATAAAGAACTGGAGTAACCATATCTTCTGCCTGATAGCCAACGTGATCTGCCGGTTGACAATAAAAAGCTGTATTTTTATTATCATCAACCCCCGACAGTCATGAAAGTACTTAAAACACTCGCCTGGATCATAGGAATCATCCTGTTCATTGCAATTGTGCTGATTTTTTTTGCGCCCACTACTATGCATGTGGAGCGTTCGGTGGAAATTAATGCCCCTGCTACAATTGTATGGAATGACATTGTGAAATTCGAGAAATTTAACGGGTGGAATACCTGGAAACAGATGGATTCCACTGCGAAGTTTACTATTACAGGGGAAGATGGCTCTATTGGCGCTGTTGATTCCTGGAAAGGCAGTAAGATCGGGGAGGGAAAACTGCAGCACCTGGCGATGGACCCTTATAAATCGGTTACCCAGAAGCTTACTTTCATTACGCCGTTCGCATCGGAGTCGGATGTATTTTTCCGGTTGTCGGAAGCTGCAGGGAGAACAAAGGTTACCTGGGGATTTGATACCCATTACGACCGGCCGCAGAATGTGATGACCCTTTTTATGAAAGGGGCGCTGGAGAAAGATTTTGACCAGGGGCTTAACAACCTGAAAAGTATGGCGGAAGCGGAGGTAAGGGGGCCGGATGCTCCCAATGGCATCGATGTTACCGTAAAAGAGATGAACTTCCCGGCAACAACGTATGCGGCTGTACGAAAAACCATCCCGATGAGCAGGATCACCGACTACTACCGTACCAACCTGAGAACCATTTATAATGCGGCCAGTGCGGCCAATTTACAGCCAGGGGTGCCTTGCGGTATTTTTTTCAGCTGGGACAGGAAACTGCAAACCACGGATATGGCCGCCGCTATCCCGGTTCCGGAAGGCAGTAAACCGGCCTCCGGATACGAAATTATTACCCTGCCGGCTGCACAGGCTGCATATGCAAACTATGTAGGGCCTTACAGTAAAATAGCCAACGCGCATGTGGCCATCAGGAATTTTATAACCGATAAAGGGAAAACCATTGTTCCGCCCACTATAGAGATGTATCTGACTGATCCGGGCAAAGAAAAGGACAGTAGCAAATGGCTCACGAAGGTCATCTACTTTATGAAGTAATCATCCGGAAATAAAGAAGCAAAAACGACTGGCACGGCATTACAGGGGGAAAGTGCTATTTTCCCAATGTGCTGGCATACTTGGTTGGCTCAAATTCTATGATCTCGTAAAGGGCCAGCTGGTATTTCTCCAACGGATCTTCGCTCATGATCTCTTCTACCTCCTTACGGCTGGCTGCATTACAAAGAATAACAGCTCCCGACCGGGGCTTTCGCCTACCTGATAAGATAAACCGACCACTGTCGTAGTGTTTTTGCAGGAAGGCGGTATGCGCCTCCATGAAGTGTTCTACAGCCGCTACGGGCCGTATGTATTGTAGCATAATCAGGAACATAACGGTTTTTCTATGGTATTTAGTAATAGTTTCATAGTCAGTAGCAAAGGTATAAACTTAATCAGTATTGAAATATTGTATGCACCAGGGAAAAATGAGACATATGCGCTACAAAAATATACGTACTTTTGCACGAATGAAATACCACGATAGTGGGAATGTACTGTTTGAACCAGTGTTGCTCCGAATAATCTTTTTAATTTTTAATGTTTTTATGAAAAAATCAATTTCCAAAGTTTTGTTAGCCGCTGTAACGACAGCGGTTGTGCTGTCTTCCTGCTCCAAGACCCCTGATGAGAGCCGGTATATCCCGAAAACAGCCGGTGTGGTGGTAGATCTGAACGCGAAACAGCTAACCACCAAACTGGTGACAAACGGTATCACCATGGATAAACTGTTTGATGCCGCCCAAACTAAAGATACTGCCAACGAAATGATGAAAGCGTGGAAAGACGCAGAAAACTCCGGTATCGACCTGCAAAGCCACTTCTTTGCCTCTTTTGTATTCCAGGGCCAGCCGGCAGAAAACAAATCTTACATCAGTCTTACCGCCAGCCTGAAAGATGCCGACAAATTTGAAGCCTATCTCAAAAAGAACATCGCCAACTTCTCCCTGAAAACACAGAACGATTTCAAATATATCTGGGAAGAAAAGCAACATGCTGTAATCGGATGGAATAAATCTGCCGTTATCTATATCAGCGCAGTAAACCCGAACAACCTGGAGAAATATGCACCAGGCGGTTCTTCCGCTCCCGATTATCCTTCAGATGAAGAACCCATAACAGACAGCGCAGCAGCAGCTGTTCCTGCGGCCCTGGTTGCCACGGAAGACGATGCTGTGATAAAAAACTGGGTAGCTGAGGTAGATCATCTCTTCCACCTGAAGAAAGATGAATCTGCAGGTACTATTGAGCCATTCGCCAAGTTGCTGAAAGAAGATGCCGACGCCGGGATCTTTGTAAACCCTGAAGCTATTTATAACAGCGGACAGTTCACCATGATCCCCGCCAATGTAAAGAAGCTGATGGAAGGTTCTTTCTACACCGGTACAGTTAACTTCGAAAATGGTAAAATCGTTTTCAACGGTCATTCATACATGGGTAAAGAGCTGGCGGCCATCTACAAAAAATATGGTAAGAAAGAAATTGATATGGATATGCTGAAGAAATATCCTTCCCAGAATATTACCGGGTTTATTTCTTATGCCTTTGATTTCCGTATGATCGGCGATATTGTAAAAGCTACCGGCATGGACGGTATGGTAAACCTGATGATGGGTAAATCCGGCTTATCCATGGATGATGTGCTGAACGCATTTGAAGGCCAGTTAACCTATGTGGCTTCCGACTTCGCTATCACTAAAAAAGAATCTCCTTATTTCCCCGGCGAATTTACTGAAAAGCCAGATGCCAAATGGATCTTCAGCCTGAAAGTAGGTAACAAAGATGCATTCAATAAAGTGATGACTTCTCCTATGCTGAAAGAAGTATTCACCAGGGAAGGAGATCATTATACCGTGGTAAACCCGATGGCAGCGGCCACTATGCCGGCAATGTCCATCACAGAAAAATATGTGACACTCGGTTCCGACAGCGTTTTGCTGCAGGAATACCTGGGTGGTAAAGGACATATCAAATTACCTGATGGTATTGAAAGTAAAGTGAAAGGCAGCATGATTGGCGGTTATGTAGACCTGGAAAAAGTAACCAGCGTGCTTCCTGAAGATAAAGTAGATGAAGATGAAAAAGTAGTAGTGAAAAAAGCAAAGGATCTGCTGAAAGATGTAACCTTTGTGAGTAAAGCGGATGGTGGCGATGTGCAGCATGGAGAAGCAGTGCTGACCTTCAAAAATAGGGATCAGAACAGCCTGGTGCAGCTGATCAACCTGGGCACAGAAACCGTAAAGGTGATGCAGGCGAAGAAAGCCAAAGAGAAAGCTTACGAAGACAGCGTGTATGCAGCACCGGTAGATACCGCCGTTGCACCGCAGTAAATTATAACCTTACATGGAAAAGGGCGCCGGTATGTATCCGCTGCGCCCTTTTCTTTTGCGTAAAATATATCATTTATATTCGCTACTGTTAACAGTAAACGCCATTATGCAGATTCAGCTCAGTCAGCTTATGCCCATACCGTTGCAGGATAAACTCCGGCAAAGGTCGTCGGACATCTGGAACCAGGAGGTAACTTTCCGGCCAGGCAGTTTTGTGAAGATCAAGGCGCCGTCTGGTACGGGCAAAACCACCCTGATCCATTACCTGTATCATATCCGTTACGATTATACGGGAAAAGTGCAGGTGAACGGGCAGCCCTGGCAGGCATATAATAAAAATGAGATAGCCGCTATGCGGCAACGGGATATCAGTATTGTGTTCCAGGATCTCCGTCTTTTTGAACAGCTCAGCGCCAGGGAGAATATTTCCCTGAAACGGGTAATGGAGCCAAAGCCTTATTATCCTGCTGAAAAGATAGATGAAATGGCCGCCCGGCTCAATGTATCGCATGTGCTGGCGCAGAGCGGCAAAACCCTGTCGTACGGCGAAAGACAGCGTATCGCCATCATACGGGCGCTGATGCAGCCTTTCCGCTGGCTCCTGATGGATGAACCCTTCAGCCACCTGGATGAAGACAACACACAACGCGCCGCCGCATTGATTGCCGATGAATGTAAAGCCCGCAATGCCGGGTTCATTTTAACAGACCTGGATAATGACCAGCACTTCTCTTACGATGTGCATTATCATCTTTAATGTTATTTCATGCGTCCATTTTTTGAATTACTGAAGAAAATTATTCAAACCGGGGTGGGAAAAACCCGCTTCCTGATGGCAGCAGTTGGTTTGGGTATTGCCATGCTGCTGATACTCATCGCTATCCAGGCACACTCCAACTTCAGCCAGCTGCTGTACAGCAGCAAAAATCAAAATGAAACCGCCGATTTCCTCGTGATCAATAAAACCATTACCAATGCTATGATGGGGCAGTCGGCTAAAAGTATTTTTACCCCGGAAGAAATTACCACTATAAAAAAGCAACCATTCGTACAGTCGTTCGGGTTAGTAACCTCCAGCCAGTACAAAGTAGTGGTGCAAGCGCCCGGCGACCTCCATTTTGCCACGGATATGTTTTTTGAAGCGGTACCGGACAGCTTCCTGGATGTGAAAGCGCAGGATTGGAAATGGGCGGAGGGCGACCGTACCATTCCTATTATTTTGCCAAACGATTTCCTGAATCTCTACAACTTCGGGTTTTCCCTGAGCCAGGACCTGCCGCAGATTTCCCAGGAAACGGTGAAGGCGTTGCCGCTACAGGTAAACATTTCCGGCAACCAGTTATCGGATCAGTACATGGGGCATATTGTAGGTTTTTCTGACCGTATTTCTTCTTTCCTGGTACCAGCCTCCTTTATGGCCTGGGCCAATGAAAAGTACGGGATGACCACCGCCACCGGTACCTCCCGTGTGATCATTAAAACGCCGGATCCTTCCAACCCTGCATTGGTGAAATTCCTGCAGGATAACGGCTATACCACCAACCAGGATAAACTGAAGTTCAGCAAAACCAGGCTGATTGTGCAAACCATTGTATCTGTAGTAGGTTTTTTCGGGTTGATCTTATTGTTCTTTGCCCTGCTGGTTTTCAGCATGTTTATACAACTGGTGATTGCTTCCTGCAAGCGGGAAATCCAGCTACTGGTGATACTGGGCACAGCGCCAAAACAGCTGCAACGTTACCTGTTGAAGCAGTTTGTACCCTTGTATATTGTGATCGGTATTTTATCGTTGTTGCTGGTAAGCGGCTTGCAATACTGGGCGGCGGGCGAGCTGGCCCGGCATGAAATGCAGGTAAGCACCTGGCCGGGTGTTCCTGTATTTGCGGGTATTGCGCTGGTGTTGGGCCTGGTGTATATTGTAAACCTTCTTACGGTGAGGAAGTATGTAAACAATATTTAGCCCTGCGGGGGCCGGTACGGCACGGTAAAGGTAGATTTTCCCCTTTGTGAAATCAGCAGGTAAGGCACCCAGATGGCCATGCGCAGCAGCGGCCAGAGGACGGAGTTAACACTGAAAATATCGCGGGGTTTTTCTGCTTTGAAGTAATAGTAATTCAGTGAATTATCTGCATAAATAAAAACAGTAGCCATAAAATAGAAAGTGGCCAGCGCAAATGGGAAGGTATCGCGCCGGTGAAAAAACAATACTGCCAGCAGGATGCTGTAAGCCAGGAAAAATACATTGATCACCATTTCCATGATGAGGAAAAGCTGTACCAGCGTAATATTTCCCAGATCCTGCCGGTCGGAAATGCTGATCCAGTACGAATAATCGAATACCGCCATTTTACAGATACCGGCTATTTCTCCCATAGGGGTGAACAGCAAACCGATAGCGAGTAGTACCAGCCCGCCTCCAATGGGCTGTGGGTCGGGCACTTCTTCATTGGACAAAACTGAATATTTATAAAAAACAAACCCCAGGCAGGCGAATCCCGCTGCGAAGAGCAAAGCCAGTATTATGGCAAGCCAGTTCCCTTTACCTTCCGGGTGCCGGGCTACCGCGGAAGAAGGATTCCAGCTAAGATCCATAGAAGTTACTTCATTCATCTTCTTCAGATCCTTTACATATTGTGGGATAAACTTTACGGGGATATGATCGCTGAATGTTTTGAAATGATAGGACAAGATGACCTGCTGTTCTTTCGTTTCAGCGGTGTAGTCGAATATGTAATACTCATTTTGCAGGTGCAGCGGTGTTTGGTCCAGCGACCATTTAACAGGCGTGTGCAGGATGATCTGGTAGTCGAGGTCGTAAGGATAGCGGATGCTAACCGGTATTTTACGTTTATCGTCGGAGATGTATGAGAGGATATCGTAGAACGGTTGTGCGCTGGTAGTGAATACCAGTTTGCCTGTGCTGCTGTCTTTTTTCCAGAGATCGTGTATGAAGTAGCTTTCATTTACATAAACGGTATTGCCGGCGGCGCTATCGCGGGTAGTGATGGAATCGTTGATGGCTACATCTCCGTATAGTTTTTTATAGTAGGCGAGGTACGATTTTTCTTTATCCTTCATGCTGGTACCTGCCAGCTCTGCCCGTTGTGCGTCCGCATCATCGCGGTGATAGGTGGTTACCACTTCCAGTTTCCCGTCTTTATTTTCATCATCCGGCAGGGTGAAAGTTTCCCGGATGGCAATTTTGCCACGGGTAGCAGGTACAATGGGGGTAAGCTGTGTGGTGGTATCAGTTACTACCAATGCCTGGCGGTAATCCGGTTCGCACATATCTGCCAGGCTTCCCCGTTGGTACGACATGGTGCCGTCAAGCCAGTATACCTTGTTATTCAGCACGGCATGTACAATAGCGTGGTTAAAGGCATTGGGAGAAGGGAGCATTTCGCTTACGGCGCCTCTCATATCCGTATTTACGTAAGCCATGCTGGCGGTAATATTGTTGGCGCGGAGCATGGTGCAAAGCAGCAGGGCTTTGTCTTTACAATCCCCGAAACGTTGCGCCAGTACTTTATCCGGGTTATTGGGGCGGTGGGAGTATTCTCCCATTTCGATGCCCATATAACGGATATCGTCCTGTACAAAACGTAATGCCTGGAGCAGGTAGGTGGCCTGGTTGCCATTGGCCAGCTTTTTAAGGGCGGCGATCTTACGTGCCAGCAGCGGGCCCGGCGGAGGGGTTTGGTTCACTTTCATACCCCATTGCGCTACTTCTTTCCAGGAGGGGTATTCGCTTACCTGTACGTAGGTAAAAGGGTTATACCAGGACGGAACAAAGCTGGTATTATCGGTTTCCCTTACGTCTACTTTATTCCATTCGTATACGGTGAGGCCGTTCCACGACTTCTGAACAGGAGCGGCGGCATTATTATATTGTTTAAACCGGAGCTGTCTTTGAGGGTTTGCGATGAGGTTTTTGTAGTAGTTCACAATAGGTTCGTAGGCCACGAAATACAGGCGGCTGTCCACTTTCCCGTTGAAGATCGGGTTGTCCCCGTTGATGGAGTAGGCATATTCGATCTGGTCGCCTTTCCTTACATCTTCCAGGATCAGGTAAGCGGTGTAAGTACCGCTGTAGATGAAGCGGGAAAGATCCTGTTCTTTCTGAAGCAATTTGAAAGCGGCGCCGGGAAGGCGGTTAATCTCTTTTCCATCGCGGCGGATCACTATTTTATGGAAGCTAAGCTTTTCGTATTGCGGATCATAGTCGACCGAAATTTCCGATCCGTTTTGAATACCGGCTTCCGACACAATTTGCCGGATGAAGTGCTGATAAGTGCTTTTCAGCTCCATTTGCCTTTGTTCTTCCAGCAGGAGGAGGTAATAGCCATCGCTGATGTTTTTGGCATTTGGTTTTCGGGTGAGATCGGGCGTGAAGGGGACCAGCCACGTAGGTGCGGGGCTGGTATTTACTTTTTGGGCGGGTGCAATGGTGGGTGTTAGTATCAGCAACAGGGATAATACTAACTTCCGGGCACGGGAACTGGTAACGTGCATAGCTATGTTGGTTGATACCCGTTAACTGGGTATAGGGCAGTAAAAATTTTGCAGATGAATTTACGGTTGTTTTCCGATAGTTAACATATAAACTGCAAAAGAGGCGAGCCAGTGTTCACCGGCGTAGCTGCCGCTGAAAACCTGCTTCAGCCCGGCTTCCATATGTGCATGGGCCAATTGGCGGATGGCTTGTTGGTTTTTACCACCGTGTTCGGCAATGGCTTCCAGGCACCAGGTGCGGCTCAGGTTTAGCCCGTCGAGGTGAACGAGTTTGCCATCGGTTCTGTCTTTTACCTGTGCCACCTGCAGGATACTTATCTTGTTTTCAAAGAGGCCGGGTAAAAATGCGTATAGCCATTTGCGGTAGTCTGTTTCCGGCATTACCCTGCGCATCAGGTCTGCTTCTTCCAGGGACGGGGAGAGGAAGTCGTAGCCACCGGGTTCCCATTGTACCGGCGCGTTTTTATCGGCGGCGTAGAAGCGCATAGCGGCGTCGTGTATGGCTTTTTTCAGTGGCTCGTCTTTGGCGGTTACTGCATAATCCCAGGCCAGGCATAACCCGAAGGCGAGGTTGGTATGTTCGCCAACCCGGATGGGGTACATGATTTTATCGAGGAACTGGATATATGCGGTGGAGAACTGGGAGGCCAGTGGCTGCAGGTTTTGGCTCATAGTTTTACCCAGCGGGTCGTTCCAGGTGAGCAGTTCATTTTGCAGTTGCAGGAGCCAGCTCCAGCCGTAGATCCGTTCAAAGCTTTTGTTTTCTGCGTTGCTGAACAGTTGTTGTTCTACTTTTATATTTTCTGCAGATAGATGTGCGGCCAGTTTGGTTCTGATCACCGGAGCTTTTGCCAGGTTGGGGTAGGATTTCAGCAACCGTACCAGCATCCAGTGCCCGTGTACGCTGCTATGCCAGTCGAAACAGCCATAGAAAGCAGGGTGATAATTTTTCGGCGCAGTGAGCAATGAGCTGTCGGTGAATACGATCCCTGTTTTATAGGGAAATTCCAGGTCCAGGCATTTCAGTGGCAGTTCTGCCAGTTTATTGGCGATATCCGGCGTTAACCTGGAAGCTGCGGGAGTGTGTCCCTGGCTGGAAGAAGGTACCTGTGCGCTCATGTTGAATGAGAAAAAGAGGATGATGAATAACTGGCCTGAGAATTTCACGGTGGAGCGATGCTTTTATCTGTTAAATAACAATTTTACGTAGAACATGGGTTTGCCCAGTTTTTTCCGGAGGTCTACCTCGTGGAACATGCACGACATCAGGTCTTTCAGCTGTTTATTGCGGGAGCCCATTTTCATCAGCATATTAAACAGCCACGGGTATTTGACGAGCTTCTGAAGCTTGGTGCTCACCTGTAGTTCCGGTCCGAGGATGCGGTATACGTTTTCGTCGTATGCGTTGAAGAAAGTATCCGAATAATCGTTGGCTTCGATGGCGGCAGCGGCTTGTTGGGCGGCAATCCTGCCGGAGTAAAGGGCGTTGCCGATGCCTTCGCCGGTGAAGGGGTCTATCAGGAAACCTGCATCGCCTACCAGCATATAGCGTTCCCCGTGCAGTTTTCTTTTTTTGGTGCCGAGGGGTAAGCCATAACCGTCGATGGTGCCGGTGAGTTCCGCGTTTTTGAATCGTTCCTTCATAACGGGGTCTGTGGCGAGGGTATCCAGCATCAGCTGTTTCAGGTTTACCTTTTTGTTGCGGGCCGAGTTGCTGAGCATTCCTACGCCTACGTTGGCTTCTCCATTGGGGAGGGGGAATATCCAGATATAGCCCGGGAGCATATTTTTCAGGAAGTGCAGTTCAATGAAGTTGTCTTTATGCAGGCCGGTGATGCCTTTATAGTAGGCGCGGATACCGGCCACATAATGTTTGGGTTCCATTTTGATACCAGCCACATCGCGGGTAAAGCCGGAGTGGGCGCCGTTGGCTACTATCACTACGTCGGCTTTTATTTTAAAGGAGCCATCTTTACTGGAGAGGTGGTATCCATCGGGCTGGAGGTCGTATTTATCGATACTTACGCCTTCGAATAAGCGGATTTCCGGGCGGCGTTTTATTTCATCCACCAGAAAATTGTCGAAGTCGATACGTTTGCAAACGAATCCTCTTGGGTTGCTCATATCTTCCTGGTAGCCCATGCGGTAGGGGATATCCATCCCGATACGATTGGGCGCCACGAAAGTAACGCCCCAGCTGTCGGCCTTAAACATGGCCTGCTGGAGGCGTAGCCCGATGCCTTTATCGATACGTTCCAGGAGGGTGAGCACTTTTCCGCTTAGTCCGTCTCCACAAACTTTATCTCTCGGGAAAACGGCTTTATCGACTACGATACATTCAACGCCAAGCTGGGCGAGTTGCAGTGCTGCTGTGGCTCCGCCCGGGCCCGCGCCTATGATACAAACTTTTGTTTCCATTATTGATGATACTGTTACGTGGCGGTAAGATACGGAATAGTGAGGATTTAGCACATGGGATTGGCTCCGTTAAAAATCCGCTATATTTGCGGTTCTTAAAAACACACGAAACATGTTTGGTGATTTATTTGGAAAGCTGACACAGATCAAGCAGAAAATGCAGGAAGGCAAAGAACGTCTGGCTACAGTAACTTTATCCGGCGAAGCCGGCGATGGTGCCGTAAAAGTAACCGTGGATGGTAACCGCCAGGTGAAAAGTATTGATATTGCTGAGCGTCTTTTTGCACCGGAGCATAAAGAAGAACTGGAAGACCTGCTGCTTACGGCACTGAACCGTGCGCTGAAAGAAGGAGAGAGTGCATTTGAAGCAGAAATGAAGAACGCTGCCGGCGGAATGCTGGGAGGGTTGTTGTAATATATTTCAACACAGGGAATTGCCATATGTACCATTGGTATATATGGCAATTTCATTTTATGGGAAAACTGAATAAATTTTGTAGGGCATAAATAATATTCCGTTTCCGATGTAATAGTACTCCGTACATGGATCCCCGCCGTTATTTTGTGGAACATTGCTGGGCGCTACATTTCCCACTACCGGTACTATTATGTGGCTGAACGAAACCAGGAAGAAGAAAAAGAAAGCAGCATCCCCCGCTTTACCGGAAGAGGGAGCAGCTGCGCAGGTAGCCTGACCTCATTCTTTCCGTTTCTGCAATTACCCTTCAGAAACGGAAGGTTTTAATCTCATTTTAATTTTACTGCTGTTAACGTTTTCTTAGCAAACCCTTACTCCTGCTAAGTTTTAACATTCCTGTACAGAATATGGAATAGCATTTGGCATATACAACAGCGTAAAATTATAACCCAATGATCAATCAGTATGAAGTGCCAGCCTGTATTGAAGATACGATACCAGCACTAAGAAAAGCGCTGCACCAGTTTCCGGCCATATATCATATTTACGACACCATTAGTTGCTTAACGGAGTATACCGATAAGCAGCTGAGGGAGCAGAATTTCCCGGTAGCAGATAAATGTTTGCAGCTGGCCGGCCGGTTATATGAAAAGGGTAATACGGTTGTGAAAGAAGCGATTACCCGTATTTTTTTACCGGTACTTTGCAGGGTTCCCCTTGCAGATGCCGTAAGCAGGATCCGGATGTATTCATTGATCCCGGATTCAATTTATCCACTTTACATACAACATCAACTTACTGGTAATGGAAACAGATGAGGAGATTGTCGTCCGGCTGGCAACAGCTATGGACGTTGATTTTGCCCTGCCTATTGCAGCGGAAATGGAAGCATCCGCAAAGGCGAGGGGTACGGGGATCGCCAAAAGAAATCCCGCTACAATAAAGGAAAAGATCCTGGAAGGGAAAGCCGTTATTGCCTTCACGGCAGAAGGAATATGGGCTGGGTTTTCCTATATACAATCCTGGGAAAACGCCGGGTTTGTATCTAACAGCGGTTTGATTGTGGCGCCTGCATTCCGTGGACTGAAGGTGGCGCAGGCTATCAAGCAAAAGATATTTGAGCTGAGCCGGCTGCTTTATCCACGTGCAAAAATATTCAGCATCACCACGGGTTTGCCGGTGATGAAACTCAATACCCGGTTGGGTTTTGAGCCGGTTACCTATGATGAGATCACACACGACCCTCTTTTTTGGGAAGGGTGTAAAAGTTGCGTAAACTATCCTATCCTGGCAGGCAAAAATTACAGGAATTGTTTGTGTACTGCCATGTTGTTTCAGCCTTCGGGGAATTGAAACAAGAGAACCACTACGGTGAAAATACAGCCAATGAGTTTAAACCGGCGATGCTTTTGCATTGCTGGTTTTCTGCGTTTGTATTTGTTTTATCCGTTGAAGTTCACATCAATAATGAGTAGCTTATTGACTTTGTCTGCTGTTTTTTTGTGTTCACCGTTGAACCGTATGTAGTAGCGGCTGATTTCGATGTGAACCGGAGGCGCCGGGAAGTTGTTCAGCTGGGCAACCCGGGCGTAAGCAGCCGGTGAGCCATATTCCTTTACGTGTTGTTGCAGGGCCGGCAGAGAGGTTGGGGGGAACCGGCGTTTTTCGGCAGCGGAGTATTTTTTGCAGATGAAAAAGTTGCTGGCTTCCGGGGGAATTATTTCCCAGGGGGAGTGATAGTGTTTCCAGTGGTCCAGCGGCTCGTGTTCAACAACAGCGCTGGTTTCGTAGCCTTGTGATATTTTTATTTTGTTGATTTCGCCGGTGGTAACAGCGAGCATCTGACCCTCAATGGTATGGAGATGCGCCAGCCGGAAATAGAGGGTATCCGGGCGCAGTTCGAAATCGTTGCGTTGGGTATCCGGTATGATCCAGTCCAGGGAAAAGTAGCAATCACCGAAATGGATATACGTAGTAGTGTCGCGGGATGTTATGTATACTTCATTCGAGGCAACGTTAACTGCAGGCGCCGGTATTGCAATGAGTTGCATGGTATCTATCTGTACAGGTCTTTCCTTCACGGGCTTTACAGGCCGATGACAGGCAGGTAGCAACAGCAAAGCTGTTGCGGGGAGTAAAAATATTTTCATGGCATAAGGGATACTCTAACGAACGTTGGCGCCGGGATAAATGCCCCTGAACCCGGAAACAGTTAATCTGCGTCTACTGCGCCGGTGGTATCTACTTTCCTGTTAAGGGCTTCCCACAGAATATCTTTTAGTTCACTGAGTCCCTGGTTTGTAACAGAAGAAATAAATACATGCGGCACATCTTCCGGCAGTTCGGCCGCTATAGCGGCTTTCAGCTCATCATCAAGCATATCGCTTTTACTGATGGCCAGCAGGAACTGTTTGTCCAGTAGTTCGGGATTATATTGTTCCAGTTCATTTACCAGTACTTCAAAATCTTTCCGGTGATCTGCACTATCGGCTGGAATAAGGAATAATAATACGGCGTTTCTTTCAATATGTCGTAAAAAACGGTGGCCTAAACCTTTCCCTTCATGGGCGCCTTCGATGATACCGGGGAGGTCGGCGATGCAAAACGATTTGCTGTCGCGGTATTCCACCATTCCGAGTTGAGGGGTGAGCGTAGTAAAGGCGTAGTCGGCCACTTTAGGTTTTGCTGCGGTAATGGTAGACAGGAGGGTGGATTTGCCGGCATTGGGAAAACCAACCAGTCCCACATCTGCCAAAACCTTTAATTCCACAATTTTCCAGCCTTCACTGCCGGGCATACCGGGTTGTGCGTATTCAGGTGTTTGGTTGGTAGCAGATTTAAAATAGGCGTTGCCTTTTCCGCCTTGTCCGCCGGGGATCCATATGATCTCCTG
>NZ_DATMTE010000747.1:0-2869 GCF_035564935.1 Chitinophaga sp.
AAAACGTAATACAGCATCAAAAACTTCAGGTCCGCGTCTTTATTGGCTGATGACGAGGTTACCAGTGCAATGATGATCATATTTGCGATACCTGAAAATATACTCAGGACCAACACCTTTGGCATAGTGCTGTACAGTTCATTTTTCGCGGGGAAAAGGAAACCGAGGAGATACGCTATATAGCTGACCAGGAAAGCAGATAATATCAGCATCACCATGATCTTAAAACTAAACGGGCTCCAAACGATAGCTGCCTCCCAGTTAAATCCGGCCATAGCCGCCGGAATGCAATACACGCCTCCGAGAAATGGAAGCCCTGCCAGTAGAGCCATTCCTGCTTTGGTAATGCGTTTTACTGAAAGCCGTTCATACATCCGCTTTTTTCGTGCCACCTGTATACACATGAACACCATCGCTGCCACCAGTAATAAAATGTACATCGCCAGCACCAATGATATCAGCGTATATACGCCATCGTTACTGTCGTCCGGGAACCCTTCCTTCTTTATTTCATCAGATGCCAGCATCCGTAGTATCCGGTCTCCCATCAGCGGCGTACTGCTGTTATTAACGTTCGTAAGCAGCGCTATCCCAAGTTGTTGTTTTTTTCTGAAAGCGATGTAAGTGGAGAAATTAGGGTTAAGACCATCGTGGTAGATTTCGCCGCTACCGTTGAGAGACACATTCCATCCCATGGCGTATGCAGCCATTCCGTGTAAAGGAACCGTTTCATCCCGCTGTTGTGTGGCAACCGCCAGTGGATAAAGGGGCGCCGGGAACAGCCCCATCTGGAACATCAGCCATTTCTGTATGTCTGTTGCATTGGAAATAATATATCCTGCAGCGTTGTTGCCGGCATACCTGGGCGCCTGATAAGGAAAGGCGTGCAAAAAACCCATTTTGAATCCTGTTGCCATAAAAGCCTCATCGGCAGGAACACCAACAGAGGTGGCCGTTAGCCCCAGCCTGTTAATAACGCTGTCCTGCAGATAACGTTCAAATGTATACCCGGTGGTTTCTGCGATGATAAAGGCGAGTATATCATAATTCACTGTTGCATACTCAAACTCCTTTCCCGGCTTATGATGAAGCTTCACAGCCGATAACTTACGAACGGTTCGCCCAAGGGCGCCCGGGCGGTCATCTTCCGGAATGTCTGCAATGGTTTCCCAGGGAATACCGGATGTATGGTGCAGTAGCTGGCGCAGGGTGATCGTTGCTGCCACGCCTTTGTAGGTGGGTCTGAACCAGGTGAGATAGTCTGTTACACTTTTATCCAGGTGGAGCGTGCCGTTTGTTACCAGCTGCATTACGGCCATCGCGGTAAAAGCTTTACTACAGGATCCAATTTCAAACAGGGTGTTGGAAGTTACTTTATCCCCACGGCTATTCCCGGTATTGCCATAGTTGCGTATAATAGTCTGCTGACCATTGACGAGAACAAGGCTGGCGCCGGGGATTTTCTTTTCCTTCATCCATTGTATAACAGATTGGTCAATACTGTCGGGCTGAGGGCTGTTCCCCGGCTGCCGGCTGAATGCCGCACTGCCGGGAAGGAAAAATACCAGGCAGGATAGAATAAAAATACAGGCTTTTAAGGGCTTCATCTGATATTGCTGTTTCAGCTGGTACCGGCTAGGCAGATATGACATTAAAATAATCCGGAGACAAAGTAAGCAACAGGTTTCGCTGAAGCATCTGTACGCGCACCAGCACCCGTTTTCTATTGTCCTGTTGCACTACTTCACACATCAGCCCTGTAAGTGCGCCATGGCGGATTTCCAGCTTCCGTCCCTGTTGAAAATACGCAGTGGAAAATTCGATATCCGTATTGCTTTCAATGATCAGCTTAATGTTATTGATGATACTTTCCTGCACCCTTGCAACCTCTCTGCCGAACCGCACATACTGCAGCATACCGGGAAGTTGCTGGCCCAGGTAGTAATCCTCAATACCGGTCAGGTATACAAAAACATAGGATTGAAACAAGGGTTCCTCCACATACTTTTTTCTGTCATGCCAGGTCTTAAGCGTTTTTCTGACTGGTAAATAACTGGAAACACCCAATTCAGAAAGCCGGATAGAAACTTTCTTCTCGTGCTGTGGTCTTGTATACATTACATACCATCCCGCAGTAAATAGGCTCATTTGGTTAACATTAGAGAGGTAATACAAAAAGGGTTCACAAAATAGCTATCGCTACAGTGAGTACCATTACTCACTTTACAGGTATCAATTTTTACTTCACCCGGCTATGCAGGTATGTTGCTGTTATGACAACAATTTAGTCCGATTATTTTTCTGAAGATATAGGGAGACTACGAAAAAAAGTGCGGTTTTTACGAAAAACCATCATTGGTGATTATCCGGATGGTTATTAACAGGGCGCAATACACAGCACAGATAAGGGTTTTATTAAAATTGCGGTTTGGCCGCAGTGTGTATAATATTGTTCTCTACCGCATATCTTAGTAGTCCAACTGTTGACTTCGCTCCAATTTTATCTTTAATGATTTGTCTTATCTTCTCCACTGACCGGATACTTAAATGGACAAGGTCTGCAATCTCCCTGTTACTTTTTTCGTTCCACAACAACTGCAGTATTTTCACCTCCCGGTCCGTCAGCTTCATGCTTTTATCGTACGCCAGCTGCGCTACGTTTTTTTGCACACCCCAATAGAGTAGTTCGGTAAAAAAACGGTTGCGGTAAATTTTCCCGGTACAAACACTGACAACTGCCTTCTGTAATTCTTCGGGGCTGTCTGTTTTGGAAACATACCCATATATACCGAGATTCAGCAGATCGCTGATTATCTCCACGTCGGTACACATCGACAAAATCAGGATCTTAATACCCGGGTACTCTTCG
>NZ_DATMTE010000748.1:0-2753 GCF_035564935.1 Chitinophaga sp.
GCCATCAACAATATTGATTATATTTATACCCTGTTGATCCTGGTTTCTTATAACCGCCGGCGCTGGCTGGCTACCGCAACACCTGCAATACTCCGCAGGTTCTGACAGATGATCACCATCAAAAGAAAAAATTGCGCGTTGAAATCATCTTCATAAATAACTATTTTATTAGCACGAAAAGAGAGACACATTTTTTATGAATAAGAAAGATATCTGGAGATATAAATCTTTGGAGCAGTTGGAGAATAAGAGTTGGGGAACAGCCACAGATCAGGATTCGGGAATAGTTCAGAAATGTCTTGCCTTAGTTAAAGTACCAGTAGTAAAATTAGCCGCAAGCGAATTGCGCGTCTTAATCGGACAATCATTTAATCCTTCTTACCTGGTTCCTTTAGCACTGGAGATATTACAAAATGATGTACTGGTAACTGCCGGTATGTATCCCGGCGACCTGCTGAAAGCTGTACTCGACGTTCCGGCTGCTTTCTGGGAAGAACATCCCGACCTTCACAAAAACCTGCTGGACCTGATGCAGGAAAGAAGCGAAGAAATTGAAACAGAAATAGACGTACCTGCATTCTGGCGTAACAACCTGGTCATGTAAGCATGGTTATTTTATGCGGTAACTTATCTTCTCCCGCATAAAATAAGAACATCAGCGGAAAACCTGTCACTTCTTCTTCAGTATATACTACACCACTCCACGTATTAACCAGTAAGGATCTTACCGGGGCTGCTGCAGTTTGTACTGCGTACAGGAGAACTTTGCCTGTGCGCAAAAACAGTATCGCTATTCCTCAAAATTGAATAACGACAACTGTCCTGATGGAGGCAACTTCTCCTGGTTCAACGACGCATCATTGAAATTAGACAGGGTAATGCCTAACAGGCGGATCCGCTTATCCTCCGGGTAAGTAGCTGCCAGCAATTGTTTTGCCGTGTCTACAATAATTTCATAATCGCCTACCGGAAAAGGAAAGGAATGATTCCTGGTGATCTGCTTAAAATCACTATACTTTATTTTCAGGGTAACAGTGCGACCTTTCAACTGGTAGCGCTGCAAACGGTCGTATACCGTTTTCCCGATCTTTTCCAGCTCCGCCTCCATATCAGCCACCACGGTTAAATCGTATGGAAAAGTATCTTCCGCGCCGAGCGATTTCGTTTCCCGGTGCGGCTGCACTTCCCGGTCATCTATTCCCCTTACAATCCGGTAATAGAAACTCCCTACTTTACCAAAATGGGTTTTCAGATCCTGCTCCGATAATTTCTTCAGATCAGCCCCTGTAAAGAGGCCCATCCTTTTCATCTTATCGGCAGTTACCTTTCCTACCCCATGAAACTTTTCTACCGGCAGCGTTTCCATAAACGACTCAATAGATGACGGCCCTATAAACGTAAGTCCGTCCGGCTTATTGAGGTCCGACGCAATTTTCGCCACAAACTTGTTTACCGATATCCCTGCAGAAGCTGTAAGCTGCAACTCATCCCTGATGGCTTGCTTGATCTGCCCGGCAATTTCAATGGCAGAACCAATATTCAACTTATCCTGCGTTACATCCAGGTAGGCTTCATCGAGCGATAAGGGCTCTATCAGATCCGTATAACGGGAAAATATTTCCCGGATATGCCGGGACGCCTCTTTGTACGCATCAAAACGGGGCCGGATAAAAATAAGCTCCGGGCATAACTGCAACGCCCTTTTGGAAGGCATGGCGGAACGTACGCCAAATTTACGCGCTTCATAACTGGCGGTAGCTACTACCCCACCCCGGCCTTCCGGCGAGCCACCCACAGCAATAGCTTTGCCGCGGTAAACCGGGTTATCGCGCTGCTCTACGGATGCGTAAAACGCATCCATATCAATATGAATAATTTTTCGTTGTATACTGTTAGATCTGTTCTCCATTTCAACACACAGGAAGCAACGTAAAGATATTCAGTATTTGGCGATTCACCCGACAAAAATGATTTTTCCCTAACGCTCAGCGCTGTACCGGTTCCACATAATCCTTACCTTCATACACTAAACCTTCAAACCGTGGCGGACTACGATCAGGAAATTTCACACGAACACAAAAGATTTGAAAACATCACCTGGGAAGGCAAAACCATCTCCGGCAGGGAGTTCTACGATTGCCATTTTTATAAATGCAGCCTGAAGGAATGCATCTTTATAGAATGTACCTTTGAGAAATGTACTTTCGAAGAATGCGATCTTTCACTGATACAGTTCAAACAAACCGCTTTCAGCCGCGTGGTGTTGCAATACACAAAAGCCATTGGCATTGCCTGGCATAACGCCCGGAAACCGCTCACGGTAGACTTCCACCACAGCCGCCTCAGCTACTGCAGCTTTTCCGGCCAGAACCTGAAAAAAGGAATTTTTCTCCACTGCCAGGCAGATGAAGCCGATTTCTCCGGCTGTAACCTTTCACTGGCCGACTTCCGCGGCACCGACCTCGCAGGCGCACGCTTCTCGGAAACAGATCTCACGCAGGCTAACTTCACCGGCGCTCAGCGATACGCCATTGACGTACAAAACAATAAAGTAAGAAAAGCAAAATTCAGTTTACCTGATGCCCTCGCATTGCTCGACGGGCTGGGTGTGGAGATTGTGGAATAACGCGCGGATTTTGTCTGACTCAGGATTTTGATGATTTCGCTGATTACACTGATTAGATTTTGTGGGATTTTAAACTGATTCGGGGAGATAACAGCGGATTTTGTCTGACTCAGGATTTTGATGATTT
>NZ_DATMTE010000749.1:0-4811 GCF_035564935.1 Chitinophaga sp.
ATATTATCCGGCAAAATGAACTCACCATTAACCTGTTGTCCAAAACGGTGCATGTTAATACCACACCGGTGATCCTTACTAAAAAACAATTCGATCTGCTGTTGTACTTCATTGGCAATAAAAATAAAGTTGTCTCTAAAAACGCGCTGGCAGAACATCTTTCCGGCGATCTTGCAGGGATGTTAGACGATCATAATTTTATTTACGCCCATATTAAGAATCTCAAGAAAAAGCTGGGAGAGGCCGGGTGCGCGGGTTATCTTAAAACTATATATGGCACCGGCTATCGTTGGGAAGTATAGCCTATCTTAGCAGCTTTAATGCATATGCATTATAAACTGCTATATGAATAAGCTGCTTAATAAATCGATGAAGGCATTTGTGTTGTATGCCGGGGTTGTACTGGCCTGCAGTATCCCTGCATATTATGCCATTATAGATTTCATCTGGAAACATGAATTAAAAGAACATAACCGTATTGTAAGTGCCACTACCCGGCAAAACCTGCAGGCGCTTTCACTTTCCGACAAAGAGCTCACCGAAAGCGTGGCGCTCTGGAATAAACTGCATCCTGAAACACAGCTGCAACCCGTTGCGGCGCTGCGCCCCGACTCCACCTATAACATCTACCGGAAAAATAAATATATCCCGGCAAAAGGCTGGGACAGGTTCCAGGGGCTGATTACATACTTTACTATCAACGGAAAGGTGTTGCGTCTTACCCAGGAAACCAATATAGAAGAATCCTATGAAACCATCATTGCCATTGGTGGTATCACTTTCATTTTCTTCCTGATCTTACTGGGTGGTTTTATTTTTATTAACAGGAGAATATCGAAGAAGTTATGGCTGCCTTTCTATAATACTTTGCAGGAAATATCCTCATTCGATCTGCATAAGCAACATGCCATCCGGTTTAAAGACAGCGGTACAGAGGAGTTTGATACACTTCACCGTTACCTGGAAAAATTAATTGCAGGTAACATCGCTGCCTATAAACAGCAAAAGGAGTTTACGCACAACGCCTCACACGAATTACAAACGCCCCTGTCTATTGTAAAATTTAAACTGGACCTGTTACACCAAAGCAAACCAATCACAGATGAACAATCAGGGCTGATCAATGAAGCCCATCAATCACTTTCGAAAGTTACGCGGATCAATAAGAACCTGTTACTGCTGGCTAAAATTGAGAACAGCCAGTTTTCTGTAAAGGAAACCATCAACCTCTCCGTGATATTGGAAAGCCAGCTTACATTGCTGGAAGACTTCCTGGAAGACAAGCAACTGGAGGTCCTAAAACGTATTGCACCCGGAACAATATTACCGGGTAATAAAGTGCTGGCGGAAGTTATGCTTATCAATCTTATTATGAATGCTGTGAGACACAGTCATCAGAAAGATGTTATGATGATCACCCTTCAGGAACGCCTGCTGGAAATATCCAATACCGGCGCCGGGCCATTGGAGGAAGAAACGCTTTTCAGGCGCTTTGGCGCCTCCTCTCCCAATACTACCGGCACCGGGCTGGGACTGGCTATTGTAGGCCAGATATGCCGGCTGCATGGCTGGCAGGAAAGCTACCGTTTTGAAAATGGATTTCATGTGTTTACAGTAGCCTGGTCATAAACATCAGAATAAATAAGTAACATGCACCATCACCCGGTTACCGGCTTTGATCCGGCTATCCGCCAGTTGTTGTGAAATTGCACGTTGGAAATTACCTCCTATCGAAACAACTCCCAAAGTAGCCTCCATACCCACTGTAGCCAACAGCGAGTACCCACCTGAAATATCCACCCGGTACCTTTTCGCTTCTGTATCTTTTTCAGCAGTTTCGTACAGTACGCCGGCATCAGGCGTCAGCGTTACCTTTTCCGCTACTCTTATTTTGTAATACGCCAGCAGGTTTGCGGTGAATTTATTCCCATAACGGTAATCATATTTACTATCAGTATTGATCTTATAACTTACATTGGCATTTACACCGAAGTCCATCAGTCGTACATCATACATTGCGTTAAGGGTGAAGTCCGTACTGGCTGTGCCCAGCTGGAAATTGTTTGGCGTATCTTCATTTTCCCTGTGTTCCGTGGGTTCATATTTACCGGTTGGCACCTTTACGCCACCACCTATCCATAATGATTGTACCAGCAGCTTTCCATTGCCGGTGGTATGCTGTTTATCCATTAGCTGGTAGTACCCTACCACGGCAATGTCGCCGATACCGGATCTGCTCATGGTGGCGCCCTGGTTCTCCCGGCTGTTGAAATTAACCGGTACAAACCCCAATAGCCTGAAACGTTTGCCGATGTTCCACCCGCCCCACAGTTCCGCCGTTTGGTATGTTTCATTGGTGGTGAGATAAGAAGTTGTACCGCCAGGACCTAAATGGGAACGCAGTGTTTTATACTGGTAGCGGAGGCCGATGAATTTCTTTTTAAAATCCGGCAGCAAACCGATGTAATAACTGCCCACTCCACAGCCGCAGATATCACAGGCGTAGGCTTCGCCGAATCCGGCTATCAAACAGATCAACAATATCAGTATCTTTTTCATTGTTGTATTTTATTGGGTTTCCTGGGAAAGCCTTTGGTCTTTAATAAAACTCCTGTCATTTAATGTATTCAGAAAAGTCAGCAATTTTTGTTGCTCCTCCGCTGAAAGAGAAATACCGGGCCTGCCATTTGTTTTCAGCAACGGATCCAGTGTAGGCGTTTCCGTTACTTCGGAATTATAATGTGTGAGCACGCCCTGCAAAGTGTAAAAGCGGCCATCGTGCATGTAAGGTGCGGTGTATGCCAGGTTACGGAGACTGGGTACCTTGAATTTATATTTGTCCGCCGGATTCAGTGTTACCGGGTACCGGCCCTCGTCGTTATTTGGGCCGGGCATGATACCATTGTTCCGGAATGAATGATCCGTGAATAAGGGTTCCCGGTGGCAGCTGTTGCACTTCTGCTGAAATATTTCATACCCCTGCTGTTCTTCCGTTGTAAAGCCTACTCCCTGTTTGCGCATTACGCTATCGTATTTCGACTGATCGCTTACCAGCATCACCATAAACTGGGATAATGCTTTCATCATATCGGCAGTTGTAATATCGCTTGCGCCAAATGCTTTTTTGAAAAGCGCAGGATAAGGCGGTGTATTCCTCAGCTTCACCAATACATTGGCTACTGTTTCGTCCATTTCCACAAAATTGGTGATAGGCGCCACCGGCTGCAGATCCAGGTCAAAAACGCCACCATCCCACATGAATGTGGGGTTCCAGGCCAGGTTCATGATAGGCGGAGTATTCCTGCTACCTAAACGATCGTCGATGCCATGACTGATATCATGCCCGTGATGCGTAAAGGCAGATGTTTGCAGGTGACAGGATCCGCAGGAAATGGTATTGTTACGCGACAGACGCGGTTCATAAAATAGCTTCCTCCCTAATTCAAATCCATACTTCGTTACCCGGTTATTGGCCAATTTATAAGCAGGCGCCGGAAACCCGGAGGGCTGCTGAAATCCGGCGAAAGCCACTACCTGCTCTTTCATCTTTTCATTTTTACTGCAAGCCGGCAGGAGGAAGATAAAAGATACTGCTGTTAACCACTGTAGTTTAATCATCGGCAATCGTTTAGAATTAGTTCTCCGTATGGTCGTGATAAAACATCTGCGTATAGTTATCAGCGATAATTGTACTGAAATCACCGAACATTACACTGGGATGTGCAGCTATGCTAACATTGGCAGCGCCATTAAACATCTTAAGGATATCCACCATCAGGTGCACATTGGCCTCCCTTCCCTGTCTTACCCGGGCAACACCGCCGGCAGTAAGATCAACAGTGATGGTTTTAATATTATTGAGCGTGGGCACACTGTAGCCGCCGAAGCCGCCAATATGATACCGGAAGTTGTGGCGGCCGCTGGGGTCTGCAGGGGCCGCATCAGATGTACCTTCCATTTTAAAAAAAATATATCCCATATTCCATTCCCAGTACATGCCGTCATCCATGCCGGCGGAAGGATCCAGCACACCTGTTCTTTTCCGGATGTCCATCACGCTGCTAAGACTATCCACTCCAAGAATAAAACTAACTGACGTATATTCTCCTTCCGGTACTTTTACTTTCACGAACTGTGAAGCGGCATCTGCTTCAGACACCAGAAAGTAGCTGCTATCTTTGGGCACTGTAAATGTTTCTCCATCTACTCTCTTTGCGCTGATATTGGTAATGTAATATTTCAGCCGTTCTACGGTGAACTTTTCTCCGGCTGCATTGGTATAAACACCTGTGTTCAGCTGCAGATTCCTGTCGCCCGCAATGTTATCGAACTGAATAGACAAGGTAGCTTTTACCGTGTCATCTGCGGGGATTGGTGCGTCGTCTTTTTTACAGGAGCTAAAACAGCAGGCAGCTACTACTATGGAGAATAGGGTATATTTAATATTGTACATGAATTTCATTTTATGTGATGTAATAAGTGGAAATTAAAAGGCAACGGACGCCCTTACCTACATACCATGCAGGATTTAAAAAATATTATTCTGCCGGATACTGTATGCACGTTGGTGCGTTCCCGTTATCGAACCGGGAACATAAGGGCAATTAAAATAATGATGCCTATAAAATGGGAGGACGGAATACGGTCGATGACGGACCTGTTGGAATACTTATGCAATAAGGGTTTATCCGGGAGTGTGTGATATTTTTAAAAAACGGTTTTAAAACATCCTGCACTTCTGTTGCTGTGTAAAATACTTCATTACTGCTATCCGTTTTACGATCGGGATTTTCCCGGTCTTTTTTGTCTTC
>NZ_DATMTE010000750.1:0-5619 GCF_035564935.1 Chitinophaga sp.
ATGGAACAAAAAATGCAGATGTTCGAAAACCGGCTGACGAAAGTTTTCCGGCATACTTCCAAACTGGCCAGGCGACAAAACATCACCTGCTACCGGGTTTATGATGATGATATTCCCGAATTTCCCTTTAGTATAGAAATATATGAAGACCATGTTTACATTGCAGAATACCACCGCAAACACGGCATGGAGGAAGATGCCCATGAAGAATGGCTCGATACCTGCCTGGAGCTGATCAGCAAAGTACTGGAGGTAGCCCCCAATAAAATATGGGTAAAACAACGGCAGCGCAAAGAAAACAGGAAAAGCCAATACGAAAAACTAAGCCTGGAAAGCCATATCATGACGGCACATGAAGCGGGTCTTCAATTTAAAGTAAACCTTTCAGATTATCTCGACACCGGCCTGTTCCTCGATCACCGTATTACCCGTGGCATGGTGAGGGAAGAAGCAAAAGATAAAAAGGTGCTGAACCTTTTCTGCTATACCGGTTCCTTCTCCGTATATGCTGCTGCCGGCGGCGCCACGGAAGTGACCTCTGTAGATCTTTCCAAAACCTACCTGGCCTGGGCGGAAGAAAATATGAAACTGAACGGGTTCGATCACCCCAAACATACTTTTGTGCATGCCGATGTATTACAATACCTCGATACCCTCAAACTCAATACCTACGACCTCGTGATCATAGATCCTCCCACCTTTTCCAACAGCAAGCGGATGAAGGATTTCCTCGATGTACAACGGGATCATGCAGATATGCTTAATAAAGTGTTGCTGGCTACAAAAAAAGACGGGGTTGTTTATTTCAGCAATAACTATCGCAGGTTTATACTGGAAGCAGATAAGATCAACGCTTCCAGCATTAAGGATATTACCAATCAAACCTTGCCTTTTGATTTCCAGCAGAAGATGATCAGGAAATGCTACCGGTTAATAAAATAAAAGGATCAATGCTTCCCTTTACGCAGCATTTTTATCATCTTCAAAAACTCCTGGCGGTAGTTGCCTTTGTCGGGCCCCAATGCATGACGCGCAATATTGTTCACCATTTCCGCATTGCCCTTACCGCAGTAGGCCGACTTGCGCAATACCATCCCGAATAAAGCAACGGCGGCGGCAAAGCGGCAATCGTCGGATGCCTTGTCAAAACTTTCCAGGGCTGCGGGAATAACGCCCGTTAAATGCTGTACCACTGTATCCTGCGGATCACGCCAGGAAATTTTCACTTTGGCCAGTAGGGTATCTTCTGTAACGGGTTGCGCCACAGGAGCAATTTCATACAGGGCCACGGAACAGTGCCCGCTGCCAATGATACCACCACTGAACTCCCCTTTCACCGAGGTATCGGCCGGGAGTACCTTGTTCTCATAACCAATAAGCCGGTACGATTTTACAAGCGCAGGGTTAAACCATACCTCCGACTGCACATCACGGGCAATGGTGAACAGGGTGCTGCCAAATTCACGGGCAAATATCTTATTGGCTTCTTCCAGGTCATCTATATAAGCAAAATTACCATTCCCTTTACTGGACAAAGACTGCAGCTTTGAATCCTTATAATTGCCCATACCAAAACCCAGGCAGGTAAGCAACACGCCGCTTTCCTTCTGCTCAATGATAAGCTGTTCCATTTCATCATCACTGCTGAGTCCTACGTTAAAATCGCCATCGGTGGCCAGTATCACGCGGTTGTTACCTCCGGGAATATATTGCTCGGATGCGATCCGGTAAGCCAGCTTTATAGCGGCTTCCCCGGCAGTGGCGCCGCCGGCGCTGAGGTTATCTATCGCATTAAGGATCTTTTCTTTCTGATCGCCGGGAGTAGCAGGCAAAATAACACCGGGTTCGCCGGCATAGGCCACTATCGCCACTTTATCTACCGGGCGGAGGTTATTGACCAGGATACGGAAGGCGGCTTGTAATAACGGCAGCTTATTGGGCGTGCCCATAGAACCCGATACATCCAGCAGGAAAACCAGGTTGCTGGCGGGGAAGCTGTCTGTTTCCAGCGCCCGCGCCCTGATGGCCACCTGTAGCAGGCGATGGGTGTTTTCCCAGGGGCAGGTGGTATAACTACTATACAGCGCCATCGTTTGACCGGCTAACGGTAACGGGTAATCGTAATGAAAATAATTGATCATTTCCTCGATGCGGACTGCATCTACGGGCACCGGTTCTTTCAGCCGCAGGAAACGGCGGATATTACTGTAGGCCGCGCGGTCCACATCCAGCGCAAAGGCCGACACCGGGTGGGTGCCAACCGGCACAAATTTATTCTCGTAGGTAGCGCCGTAAGTTTCGTTGTAAAAAGCGTGGGTGCCCATACCGGTATTACCGTAATTGGGATTACTGTTATGCTGCAATTTTGAACGGGCTTTGGCAAGCGCTACAGGGTCCGCATCTTTTCGTAGTGGCGACAGCGTTATTAACAGCCTGTCGTATTTGCGCACTGTTACCTGTTTCGGCTGATAACCGTTCTGTGTGAGCAATAACGTGGCAGATGCCGTGGGGATAGTGACTTTAAAAAGACCGAAAGCGTTTGTGACTACATGGACTGTGTCATCCATCACCTTCACCTGTACTCCTGCAATGGGGCGGTGGGATAAACTGTCTTCTACCGCTCCCGACACCCAGATTGTTTGCGCCTGCAGCCCTCCACCCCAGAAAAGAAAGAGTAAAAGGTACTTGAGCATGTATTAAGTTAAGATTTTTTCCGGGCAAGCGCCCGGAAAAAATAATTACTGCCCTGCTTCCACCAGCTGGTAAATAGCTGGCAGGTTCCGGCCCAGGCCATCATAATCGAGGCCATATCCCAGGAGGAACTTATTGGGAACGGAAAAGCCCAGGTAATCAATTTTGATGGGATGTACCATCGCCTCCGGTTTTGTGAGCAGGGAGGCTACCAGTAATTTTTTGGGCTGCTGGTGTTCCAGCTGGGGCAGGAACTGGCTCAGCGTTCTGCCGGTATCCACAATATCTTCCAGGATCACCACGGTACGGCCGAAAAGATCTTCATCCAGCCCGATGGCCTGCACCACGTTGCCGGTAGATTTGGTGCCTTTATAAGACGCGAGTTTAATAAAAGAGATCTCCGCCTCAATGGTGAGGTATTTAAACACATCTGCGGCAAACATAAATGAGCCGTTGAGGATAGCTATAAATAACGGTCGCTCTCCCTGCAGGTCTTTATTGATCTGTTCCGCCATTTCCTTTACCCGCTGCTGCAATGCCGCTTCATCAATATAGGGTTGGAACTCTTTGTCATGCACTTTAATCACCGACATAATACTTCTGCATTTCCTTATTTAACAATCATCAGCAAAAAAAGATCGCTGCTTATTTATTTACCAGCAAACGCTGGCCGATTTTAATATCAGATCCCTGCAGGTTATTCCATTCCTGCAGCTGGCTTACCGACCTGTTGTACATTTTGGCAATACCATACAAGGTTTCCTTTGGCTGCACATCGTGGTATTGTATACCGGATTTCTGTACGGGCGCCGGTGTAGCCGGAGCGGGGCGGGAAGCGGTTTGCGGCATAGATGCCCTTGGTGCGCCAGTGCCGCCGGAGGTGGTTACCTGGCCTGCTTTCTTCAGGTCTTCTATCATAGCCACCGGTACGCCACCCTGCGGGGCAGGTTTTGTTTCCGGTACAGCGGTTCCGCCGGTTGTATTTTTAGCTACTTCTTCTTTAATGCCATCAATCGCTTTGCGCGGAGAAAAATCTTCAGGCGGCTCCTGGTCTTCTTCCTTCAGCACCCGGGTGTTTTTAGCCAATCGTGGTGCAGCCGAAGCAAAGCCATCGAGCGTTAACCGCTGACCGGCAGCTGGTTCTTCGCCTTCATTCATTTTATTGCGGCGGCGCAGCCATCTTAACTGTACCCCTTCTGCCTGGGCTACATCGTGCATGGTTTCGCCGTTCACTACATTATGAAATTCCTTATTTCCCTTTTTGCTTTTCTTTTGTAAGAAGATGATCATGTCTTTTGCAGGCGGATTATCATTCTCCAGGTCGTTGAAGCGCACCAGTTTGCGGAGGCGCATATTACGCTGGTCGGCTACCTGGATCAGGGAGCTGCCGGCCTTTACATATACTGCTTTGCGGCCGTTGATTTCAAAAATCCCTTTGGGATAACTGCGGGTTTGCCCGGTAGTGGCAGTGGTGTTATGATTTTTTCTTCCGGGAGATGTCCTGGTTTCTTTTTCGGTTACTTCCGCGTACATGGTACCATCGGAAGCAGCACCGCCGTTAGACGGATCTTTGCCCATGGCAATCAGCGTGTATTGCTGGAGGTTGTAATCTTCTATTACTTTGATCAGCTGCTGCGGATAGGTTTTATTGGTGGCATACCCGGCCTGTTTCAGGCCATATGCCCATGATTTATAATCTTCTCCATCGAACTGGAAGAGGAAAGCATAGCGTGGGTTGGCATGCAGGAAATCGGAATGGTCGCGGTAGGAATCTTTGGCGGATTCGTATACACGGAAGCATTCCTGGGCGGCATCATCATCGTACTTAATCGTTTTGCCGGTCCAGGTATTTTTACATTTAATACCGAAGTGGTTATTCGACTGCAAACACAGGGTGCCGTTGCCGGACTGTGTTTCTATAATCCCCTGCGCCAGTTTGATGGCGGCAGGCACGCCTGAACGGCGCATTTCCTCAATGGCTAAGTTTTTATAGGTGGCGATATACTGCTGCGTTGTGATGTTCTGTGCGTGCAGTACGGTAACGAAGCCAATAAGAAAACTGACTACCAATAAGAATTTTCTTACTTGCATGTATGTTCGGATTTAATGGGCGTTTTATTTCTTCCTGATCAGCAGTACACCATCCCGGATGGTAATTAATACCTGTTCGGCGCGATCATCTGCCAGCACTTTTTCACAAAAGCTCACCATGGCCTTTGCCTGGCGGCCCTGTTCATTTTCAGGCGCCAGCACCTGGCCGTGATACAATACGTTGTCTGCCAGGATAAAACCGCCAGGACGCAGTTTATCCCAAACCAGGTCGTAATACTGTTCATATCCGGATTTGTCCGCGTCAATAAACACCAGGTCGAATACTTCATCCAGTTGTTCAATAACATCAGCCGCTTTGCCGATATGCATTTTTATGTTGTCTGCATTCCCGCTTGCCGAGAAATACTGCCGACAAAGGGTTTCCAGTTCTTCGTTGATATCTACGGTGTGCAATATCCCACCGGGTATGAGACCGGCTGCCAGGCAAATAGCCGAATAGCCGGTATAAGTACCAAGCTCCAGGATACGGCGGGGACGGATCATATGGCTTACCATACGGAGAAATTGTCCCTGTACCTGTCCGCTTAACATATGCGGCTGTTCTACCTTCAGATGTGTTTCCCTGTTCAGTTGGTACATCAGTTCACTTTCCTGACTGCTGTATTTTTCTGCGTAGGCTTCCACTGCTGCCGGTATAAGCTCCATATATTAAAATTTCTGCAAAGCTAAGGAAAAGCGGCTAACTGTGAACCTGTTGCCTTTAAACAGAAAAAGCGGATATATCCATAAACGTTATTCTGCCGGCTTTTATTCTATCCGGCGCTACGTTCATGTATATCCGCTTTTCTTCCTGAAATGGAAATTATCAGAAATTCG